>NZ_JBHYIG010000205.1:8679-17522 GCF_042740015.1 Streptomyces sp. NPDC059037 | reverse complement strand
CCCGGGGTGGGGGGGGCCCCGCGCCCCCCCGCCCCCCCCCGCGACGCGGCCCGCGGCCCCCGGGCGCCTGCCGGGCGTCACCGATGTACGCAGTCCCTACGAGGACCGGGCGGCCGTCTCCGGGGACGGCACGATCGCGTACGCGACGGTCACGCTCGACGCCACCTCGCGCGAGGTGGCGAAAGAGGACGTACGCAAGGTCATCGACACCGCCGGGTCCGTCGCGGGGGACGGACTCGAGGCATCGGTGGGCGGTGACGCGGTCCGTGAGGCGGAGGAGGGCGGCGGGGGTCCGGCCGAGGGCGCGGGCATCCTGGGCGCCCTGGTCATCCTCGTCTTCCTCTTCGGGTCGCTCGTCGCGGCGAGCCTGCCGGTGGTGACCGCGCTGTTCGCCGTCGGGGGTTCGATCGGCCTCATCACGCTGGCCTCGCACCTGGCGAACGTCGCCGACTTCACGCCGCCGATCATGATGCTGGTCGGGCTCGGTGTCGGCATCGACTACGCGCTGCTGATCTTCTCCCGCTACCGGGGCGAACTGCTCAAGGGCGTCACCCCGGAGCAGGCCACGCGCACGGCCCTGGACGCGGCGGGCCGCACCGTCTTCTTCGCGGGCTGCACGGTCATCATCGCGCTGATGGGCCTGGTCGCCCTCGGGATCGGTTCGCTGCAGGGCGTCGCGCTCGCGGTCGCGCTGACCGTCCTGGTCACGATGCTCGCCTCGCTCACGCTGCTGCCCGCGCTCCTCGGTGTCTTCGGCCGGCGCATCCACCGGCACGTCATGGAGCGTGCGGCCAAGCGTGAGCGGCGCAACAGACCGCCGGAGGGGGCTCGTTGGCGGCGCTGGGCCGAGCGGGTGCAGCGCCGTCCGTGGGCCGCGCTGCTGCTGTCCGTCGTGGCGCTCGGCGCGCTCGCAGCGCCGGCCGCCGGTCTGCGCCTCGGCTTCGCGGACGCGGGCAACGACGCGGAGTCGTCGACGAGCCGCCAGGCCTACGACCTGCTCGCGGAGGGCTTCGGGCCCGGCTTCAACGGCCCGCTGGCGATCGTCGCCGACGGCGGCGGCCGGCCCGCCACGGAACGGCTCCAGAGCGCCCTCGCCGAGACGCCGGGCATCGCCGCCGCGAGCCCGCCCATCCCGGCCGATGACGGTTCGGTCGCCACGGTCATGGCCTTCCCGGACAGCGCACCGCAGGCGGAGGCGACGTCGGACCTGGTGGCCGCTCTGCGGGGCAACGTACTGCCCGCCCTTGAGCGGGAGACCGGGGCGGAGTTCCTGGTCGGCGGATCGACCGCCGCCACGGAGGACTTCGCGCACACGGTCGCCGACCGCATGCCGCTGTTCGTCGCGATCGTGGTCGGCCTCTCGGCCCTGCTCCTGTTGCTGGTCTTCCGGTCCGTGCTGATCCCCCTCAAGGCCGCGCTGCTCAACCTCGTCAGCATCGGAGCGGCACTCGGCGTGATCACACTCGTCTTCCAGCACGGCTGGTTCGGCGTCGAGCCGGGTCCGATCGAGGCCTTCATCCCCGTCATGATCTTCGCGATCGTCTTCGGGCTCTCGATGGACTACGAGGTGTTCCTGCTGTCCCGCATCCACGAGGAGTGGGAGCGCACCAAGAACCCGGAGGCCGCGGTCCGCGAGGGCCTGGCCGCCACCGGAAAGGTGATCACGGCGGCCGCCGCCATCATGATCGTGGTCTTCGCCGCGTTCATCCTCAGCCCCGACCGGATGCTGCAGCAGTTCGGCCTCGGCCTCGCCGTGGCGATCCTGCTCGACGCCCTGGTGATCCGCTGCCTGATCGTCCCGGCGGCGATGCAGCTGCTCGGCCGCCGGGCGTGGTGGCTGCCGGATTGGCTGCGCACGCTGCTTCCGAAGGTGGAGCTGGAGCGCCGCGCGACGTAATGGGGTTGCCGTGCCCCGCGCCCGCTGCTGGAGTGACCGGATGGATCACGAAGCGGTGCTTGCGGAGTACGACCGGCAGATCAGGCGCGAGGCGCGCAGCGACAGCCCCGGCGCGCGGGTCGAGCGGGTCGGGGCCGTCGTCCGGCAGACGGGCGCGGCACACGACTGGAACGGCATCCACTGGGCGGACGTCGACGCGGCCACGGCGGACGCCACGATCGCCGAGCAGGTGCGGTACTACACCGCTCTCGGGCGCGAGTTCGAGTGGAAGCTGCACTCCCACGACCGCCCGTCTGACCTCGCCGACCGGCTGCGGACGGCCGGCTTCGTGCCCGAACCGCCGGAGACGGTGATGGTCGCCGAGGCCGCGGCACTGCCCATGGAGCCCGAACTCCCGGAGGGCGTACGCCTGCTCCCGGTGACGGACGCGGCCGGCGTCCGGCTGATGGCGGACGCCCACAACGTGGCGTTCGGCGAGGACAGCTCGGGACTCGGCGAGCGCCTCGCCAAGCGGGTCCTCACCCAGCTGACCGAGACCCCGGACGCCATCGTCGCCGCCGTCGCGATGGCGGGCGACGAGCCGGTGAGCTCGGCGCGCATGGAGTTCTGGCCCGGCACCGACTTCGCAGGACTGTGGGGCGGCGGCACCGCACCGCGCTGGCGCGGCAAGGGCATCTACCGTGCACTGGTCGCCCACCGCGCCCGGATCGCCGCCGAGCGCGGCTGCCGCTACCTCCAGGTGGACGCCTCCGACGACAGCCGCCCGATCCTCCAACGCCTGGGATTCGCACCGCTGAGCGTGACGACGCCGTACGTGTACACGCCCTAGTCGCAAAGAAGTCGCCCTTGCCGCCACAAAGGCGACAAGGGCGGAGGTTTCACGTGCAACACCGATCAGCGGATCGGCATCCCCGACAACGTACGCGCGATCACCAGGCGCTGGATCTCGCTCGTGCCCTCGAAGATCGTGTAGATCGCGGCGTCGCGGTGCATGCGCTCCACCGGGTACTCGCGCGTGAAGCCGTTGCCGCCGAGGATCTGCACCGCCTGCGCGGTGACCTTCTTGGCGACCTCGCTCGCGTACAGCTTGGACATGGAGCCCTCGGCCGACTCGAACTTCTTGCCGGTGCTCGCCATCCACGAGGCACGCCAGACGAGCAGACGGGCTGCGTCGATCTGCGTACGCATGTCGGCGAGCTGGAAGGCGATGCCCTGGTTGTCGATGATCGGGCGACCGAACTGCGTACGCGTCTTGGCGTACTCCAGGGCCTCCTCATACGCGGCACGGGCCGTACCCACGGCCATGGCGCCGACCGCCGGGCGCGAGGCCTCGAAGGTGGCCATCGCCGCGTTCTTGACGCGCTCGCCGCCGGACTTCGCGCGCTCGCGGGCGCGGGCCAGGCGCTCGTCCAGCTTCTCCTTGCCGCCGAGCAGGCAGTGCCCGGGGATCCGTACGTCCTCCAGGACGACCTCGGCGGTGTGCGAGGCGCGGATGCCGTGCTTCTTGAACTTCTGGCCCTGGGAGAGGCCGGGGGTGTTCGGCGGGACGATGAAGGAGGCGTGCCCCTTCGAGCCGAGCTCGGCGTCGACGACGGCCACGACGACGTGGACGTTGGCTATGCCGCCGTTGGTCGCCCAGGTCTTGGTGCCGTTGAGGACCCACTCGTCCTTGGCCGCGTCGTAGACGGCGCGGGTGCGCATCGCCGCCACGTCCGACCCGGCGTCGGGCTCGGAGGAGCAGAAAGCGGCCACCTTCACGTCGTTCACGTCGCCGTACATCTGCGGGATCCAGGTCCCGATCTGCTCCTCGGTGCCGTTGGCGAGCACGCCGACGGCGGCCAGGCCCGTGCCCATGATGGACAGGCCGATGCCCGCGTCGCCCCAGAAGATCTCCTCGGTCGCCATCGGGATGCCGAGGCCCGTGGGGTCGAAGAACTGCTGGGCGTAGAAGTCCAGGGAGTAGATTCCCAGCTTCGAGGCCTCCTGGATGATGGGCCAGGGCGTCTCCTCGCGCTCGTCCCACTCGGCGGCCGCGGGGCGCATCACATCAGCGGCGAAACCGTGGAGCCAGTCCCGGACCTCCTTCTGTTCGTCGTTGAGCTCCATGGTGAACTCGGCCATGACCCCTCCAGGACCTGCGATCAAGACAAGCGTTACTTGCGGTAACGGGAGTCTGTTACCGGCCGGTAGCCGCTGTCAACTCCCGGCCGCCCGTTCGATCGGCACATCCTGTGGGGTGTTACGTTGCGCGTGCGTCACGCAATCGCACGGGCGGGGAGAGAAACGCTATGGAGACCACCACACAGCAGACCGAGCAGCAGCGGTCTGCCGAGCGCCGGCGGCGCGAATTGCTGGAGGCCGCCGACCGGGTGGTGCTGCGCGACGGTCCCGGTGCCTCGATGAACGCCATCGCCGCCGAGGCGGGCATCACCAAGCCGATCCTGTACCGCCACTTCGGCGACAAGGGCGGTCTGTACGCCGCGCTCGCCAAGCGGCACACCGATGCGCTCCTCGGCTCGCTGCGCGCCGCCCTGGACGCCCCTGCCGAGCGCAGGGAGCGGGTCGAGCAGACCCTCGACACCTACCTCGCGGCGATCGAGGCCCGCCCGCAGGTGTACCGGTTCCTGATGCACCCGTCGGACGGCGCCACCTCCGGCGAGCAGGGTTTCGACGTGGGCCTGCACTCCGCCCCGGTGCTGCGCCGCATGGGCGAGGAACTCGCGCAGGTCATCGAGGAGCGGATCGACCTCGGTCCTGGCAGCGCGCAGCTCGCCCGCGTGTGGGGGCACGGCATCGTCGGCATGATGCACGCCGCCGGCGACTGGTGGCTCGGCGAACGGCCGTGCTCGCGCGCCGAGTTGGTCAGCAGCCTGGCCGATCTCCTCTGGGGCCGGCTCGCGGCGGCGGCCGACCGCGTCGGCGGCCCCGGCTTCTGAGCGGGCCCCGGGCCGGGGTTCAGCCGCTCCAGGACGCCTTGGCGGCGGCCCGCAGCACCCTGCGCCGCCGCCAGCCGGTGACGTGGTCGGTGTAGACGCCGCCCTCCAGGTGGTCGCACTCGTGCTGCAGACAGCGCGCGAACCAGCCGGTGCCGTGCACCCGCACCGGCTGCCCCAGCCGGTCGACACCCTCCACCACCGCGTGGTCGAAGCGCGGCGTGCTCGCCTCCAAGCCCGGCAGCGAAAGACAGCCCTCGGGCCCGCGCACGCTGACGCCGCCCGCCTCGACCAGGCGCGGATTCACCACGTACCCGAGATGGCGCACGTCCTCGTCGTCCGGGCAGTCGTACACGAAGACCCGCTGGTTCACGCCGATCTGGTTGGCGGCGAGGCCCACGCCCTGGGCGGCGTACATCGTGGCGTACATGTCCTCGATGAGGCGGGCCAGTTCGGGGCCGAAGTCGGTGACCTCCGCGCACCGGTTGTGCAGCACGGGGTCACCGAGCAGGGTCAGGGGTCGTACGCGCCCTGAGGCGCCCGGGATCGAGCCGTGTCGCATGGCGGCAAGGGTACGGTCCTTGGAGAGCCCCGGGCCGGGGTGGTGCCGCGGTTCGGGCTTGCGAGTGGATCTCGATAGGCTGAGGTCCATCGCGTTGCCGGGGGCAGACGCGGCGCCGTACGCAAGGAGGATCCAGAACTGATGGCAGGCAACACGGACCCGCTGTCGCCGCGGGCCAAGCTGGCCGTGACGGCAGGCAAGGCCGCCGCGGCGGTGTCGCGCGCGGCGGGCCGCGGCAGCGGATCGGTGATCGGCGGCCGCGTGTCACTCAAGCTCGACCCCGACCTGCTCGGGCGACTGGCCACGCACTTGGACGTGGTGCTCGTCTCGGCCACGAACGGCAAGACGACCACGACCCGGCTGCTCGCGGAGGCGCTGCGCGCCGCGGGGCCCGTGGTGTCGAACGCGCTGGGCGCGAACATGCCGGCCGGTATCACCTCGGCCCTCGCGGGCGGCTCGGACGCCAAGTACGGCGTGATCGAGGTCGACGAGAAGTACCTCGCCGGTGTCGCCCGTGACGTGGAACCGAAGGCGATCGCGCTGCTCAACCTCTCGCGCGACCAGCTGGACCGCGCCGCCGAGACCCGCATGATGGCCGAGAACTGGCGTGAGGGCCTCGCGGGCTCCAAGGCGGTCGTGATCGCCAACGCGGACGACCCGCTGGTCGTCTGGGCCGCGTCCTCGTCCCCGAACGTGGTGTGGGTGGCCGCGGGCCAGGAGTGGAAGGACGACGCCTGGTCCTGCCCCTCCTGCGGTGGCGTGATGCAGCGCCCCGGCGACGACTGGTTCTGCGGAGAGTGCGGTTTCCGCCGCCCCGCGCCCAGCTGGGTGCTCTCCGGCGACCACGTCCTGGACCCGCACGGCTCGGCCTGGCCGATCCATCTGCAGCTGCCGGGCCGCGCGAACAAGGCCAACGCCACCACGTCGGCCGCCGTCGCCGCCGTCTTCGGCGTGCCGCCGCAGGTCGCCCTGGAGCGCATGTACCAGGTGCAGGCCGTCGCGGGACGCTACGACGTCGTGCAGTTCCAGGGCCGCGATCTGCGTCTGCTGCTCGCGAAGAACCCGGCCGGCTGGCTCGAAACGTTTTCGCTGATCGACCCGCCGCCGACCCCCGTGGTGCTCTCCGTCAACGCCCGCGGCGCCGACGGCACCGACACCTCCTGGCTGTGGGACGTCGACTACACGCGTCTGGCAGGACACCCGATCTTCGTGCTCGGGGACCGCAAGCTGGACCTGGCCGTGCGTCTTGAGGTCGCGGGCCTGGACTTCCGGGTCTGCGAGTCCCTCGACGAGGCCGTGCAGCTCGCGCCGCCCGGACGGATCGAGACGATCGCGAACTACACCGCGTTCCAGGACCTGCGCCGCCGCGTCGGCAACTGACCCCACCGGACCCTCTAGACCCTCGTAGGGACGAATGAGCATGAGCGACAACAGCCTGCGGCTGGTGTGGGTCTACCCCGACCTGCTGAGCACGTACGGAGACCAGGGCAACGCCCTGGTCGTGGAGCGCCGCGCCCACCAGCGCGGCCTCCAGGTCGAGCGCTACGACGTGCGCAGCGACCAGCCGGTGCCCACCTCCGGCGACATCTACCTGATCGGCGGCGGCGAGGACCGCCCGCAGCGTCTGGCCGCCGAGCGGCTGCGGCGCGACGGCGGTCTGCAGCGCGCGGTCGGCAACGGCGCCATCGTCTTCTCGGTGTGCGCGGGCTACCAGATCCTGGGCAGCGAGTTCATCAACGACCTCGGCCAGCGCGAGCCGGGCCTCGGCCTGCTCGACGTGGTCTCCACGCGCGGCGAGGGCGAGCGGTGCGTCGGCGACGTCCTGGGCGACATCGACCCGCAGCTGGGCCTGCCCCCGCTGACCGGCTTCGAGAACCACCAGGGCATCACGCACATCGGCCCCTCCGCGCGCCCCTTCGCGCGCGTCACGCTCGGCCGGGGCAACGGCACGGGCGACGGCACCGAGGGCGCGTACAACGGCACGGTCTTCGGCACGTACATGCACGGTCCGGTCCTGGCCCGCAACCCGCAGATCGCGGACCTGCTCCTGAAGCTGGCCCTCGATGTGAACGCGCTGCCGCCGACGGACGACCGCTGGTACGAGGCGCTGCGCGCCGAGCGCATGAACGCGGCCCAGCAGCCCGCCTGAAGCAGCCCGCCTGAAGCCCTTGCCGCACAAGTGAGCGGCGGCGTCCAGCAGTCGGACGCCCGGTGCGGCCCCGCCCCCTGCCGCCTATAGGGTGGCGGGGTTCCAGCCGGACGACGTGGTCCGGACTTCGGCCCACGTTGCAAAGGTTTCCCGGGCTATGCGCATTGGTGTCCTGACCTCCGGCGGCGACTGCCCCGGCCTGAACGCCGTCATCCGTTCGGTCGTGCACCGCGCCGTCGTCGACCACGGCGACGAGGTCATCGGCTTCCACGACGGCTGGAAGGGTCTGCTTGAGTGCGACTACCGCAAGCTCGACCTTGACGCGGTCGGCGGCATCCTGGCCCGCGGCGGAACGATTCTCGGCTCGTCCCGCGTACAGCCCGCGCATCTGCGCGACGGTGTGGAGCGGGCCAAGGGCCACGTCCAGGACCTCGGTCTCGACGCGATCATCCCGATCGGCGGAGAGGGCACGCTCAAGGCGGCCCGTCTCCTGTCCGACGGAGGGCTGCCGATCGTCGGCGTACCGAAGACGATCGACAACGACATCGCCGTCACCGACGTCACCTTCGGCTTCGACACGGCCGTCGGTGTCGCCACCGAGGCGCTCGACCGCCTCAAGACGACCGCCGAGTCGCACCAGCGCGTCCTGATCGTCGAGGTCATGGGACGGCACACCGGCTGGATCGCGCTGCACTCGGGCATGGCCGCCGGTGCGCACGCCATCGTCGTGCCGGAGCGCCCCTTCGACATCGAGGAGCTCGCCGCGAAGGTCGGCGAGCGCTTCGCCGCGGGCAAGAAGTTCGCCATCGTCGTGGCCGCCGAGGGCGCCAAGCCGGCCCCCGGCTCCATGGAGTTCGACGAGGGCGTCAAGGACATGTACGGCCACGAGCGCTTCGCGGGCATCGCCACGCGGCTCTCCGGCGAGCTGGAGCAGCGCCTGGGCAAGGAGGCGCGTCCGGTGATCCTCGGGCACGTCCAGCGCGGCGGCACCCCCACCGCGTACGACCGGGTGCTCGCCACGCGCTTCGGCTGGCACGCCGTGGAGGCCGTGCACCGCGGCGAGTTCGGCAAGATGACGGCGCTGCGCGGCACCGACATCACGATGGTGCCGCTCGCCGAGGCGGTCGAGACGCTGAAGACGGTGCCGGACGAGCGCTACGCCGAGGCGGAGTGCGTGCTGTAACGCAAGGCGATTCGAACGGCCCCCCGCCCCCACCCCCGCCCGGGGGCGGTGCTGTTTGGGTGGGGGCAACCCACCCCCCACCCCACCAAAACAAAACCAGTGATGGTTTACACCCCGCG
>NZ_JBHYIG010000205.1:0-8669 GCF_042740015.1 Streptomyces sp. NPDC059037 | reverse complement strand
GGGGGTCCCCGGAGGGTCTTGTCCCCCGCCCCCGCCCACACGGGGGGGGGGGGGGCCGTTCTAGTCTGGTGCGGACACACAGCGCACAACCGCACGAATCAGGAGCCATTGGATGGATCACAGCGGGCACGGCATGGACATGGACATGGACCTGCCGCCGTTCACGCTGGGGCGGGGTCTTGAACTCTCGGCCGACCCCTTTTTCCTCATCGGCAGCCTGGTGGCCCTGGCCCTCTACGGCTGGGGTGTGGCACGTCTTGTGCGGCGCGGCGACAAGTGGCCGGTGGGCCGCACGGTGTCCTTCGTGGCGGGCGTGCTGACCGTCCTGCTGGTGATGTGCACCAAGCTGAACGACTACGGCATGGTCATGTTCAGCGTGCACATGGTGCAGCACATGATCATCAGCATGCTCTCGCCGATCCTGCTCCTCCTTGGTGCCCCGATCACCCTCGCCCTGCGTGCCCTTCCGGTCGCGGGCAAGGGCCGCAAGGGCCCGCGCGAGTGGCTCCTTTGGGTGCTGCACAGCCGGTACATGCGGATCATCACGCACCCCGCGTTCACCATCCCGCTGTTCATCGCGAGCCTGTACGCGCTGTACTTCACGCCGCTCTTCGACACCCTGATGGGCTCCAAGGCGGGCCATATCGGGATGATGGTGCACTTCCTCGCGGTCGGCCTGGTCTTCTTCTGGCCGATCATGGGCGTCGACCCGGGGCCGCACCGGCCCGGCTACATCATGCGGATGCTGGAGCTCTTCGCGGGCATGCCCTTCCACGCGTTCTTCGGCATCGCGCTGATGATGGCGTCCGAGCCGATGATCGGCACCTACAAGAACCCGCCCGCCTCCCTCGGCATCGACGCACTGTCCGATCAGAGCGCCGCGGGCGGCATCGCCTGGGCGTTCAGCGAGGTGCCTTCGGTGCTTGTGCTGCTCGCGCTGCTCTTCCAGTGGTACCGCTCCGAACAGCGCCAGGCACGGCGTACGGACCGGGCCGCGGACCGTGACGGTGACAAGGAGCTGGAGGCGTACAACGCCTATCTGGCATCACTGGCCGCGCGCGGGCGCTAGCGGCGAAGGGTCTTCGCGGGTCAGGATGGTCTCAGGCCGCGGTCTTGGCGTCGAGGCGCCGGGGCTGCCGGGAGGAGGCAGGGCTATGCCTGGTTCGACGAAGACGATGGGCGTGTTCACCATCGGCGGTCTGGTCGCGGTGACGGCCTACAGCGTGGCGCTCGGGAGCAACGGCTGGCTGTGGTTCGGCTGGGTCGTGATCGGGATGCTGACCTTGGCGATGGTGCTGTCGCGCAGCACCCCCTGAGGGGCGCCGCGCGACAGCTGCGGGGCGTGCGGGGCGGGCGGCGTCAGAAGCGGAAGACGTCGCCCGTCGAGTACGTCATCGTGCAGGCGTTGTCGTACGTCTTGTGCCAGCCGACCGGGCGCCCGCGGTATGTGCCGCTCGCGCTGACGGTGACCGGTGCGTACTGCTTGGTGCAGATCCCCGACTCCGCCGGCAGCGCGGCGAAGTCGCCGCCCGCCTTCTCGATCGCCGCGCAGGCCTTCGCCGCCTGCGGATGACGGCCCGACGGCTCGGGTTCGCAGGTCAGCAGCACGCCGCGGATCCAGGTGTGCTCGGCCCCCGAGACGGTCAGGAAGAGGCCTCCTCGGTCTTGAGGGGGCAGCTCGACGGCCTGCGCGGGGGCCGCCGCGGAGAGCGCGATCAGCGCGGCGGCGGTCGTGGTGAGGGGGCGCAGGCGGGACGTGGGGCGGGACCTCATGGGACCTCCTGGGACGGGGGCGCGCTGCGGCGCCGGAGAGAGGCCAGGGCACCTCCGTCACCGGCGCTGACCAAAGGGACGCGCCGGGCGGTCACCCGTACGGGTGCGGTGCGTGGTCCGGATGGGCCGCCGGTCAGTCACTCGGGTACCCGAAGATGATCACGCCGCCCCCGTCCGGCATCCACACCGTGCACTCGTCCTCCCAGGAGATCGAGATGTCGTACTCCGATGCCTCCCCCAGCGTGATGATCTCGGCCAGGATGCTCTTGATCCGGTCCGTCCCGTATTGCGGGTTCGGGTCGATGATGTCGTTCCACCGGTACCGCAGTCGCATCCTGACCAGCGTGCCCGGCTGCACGCTCGCCTCGCGGCCGGCATGGGACTGCCCGTATTCGTGGCGGGCCTCGGCCGTGCCGTCGACGGTGAAGTCCCCCACCTCCGCGTTCGTGCCATGCAGGTACTGGTAGCCGATGATGCCCTCGCCGTTCTCCAGCTCGGCGTGGAATTTCATCGCGACCGGCACCGGCGCCTCCTGCCCCGACCTCTCCAGGGCGCGGGCGAAGGCGGCGATCTTGGGGCGCAGCTGGCCGCGCAGCAGCGCGCTGCGCTTCATGTACCGGGTCCACTCCGGTACGTCCCTGATGTGCCAGGCGCCTTCTCCGCCGAGGTAACGCCGGAGTATGGCCAGACCGGCCCAGTCGGATTCCAGGTCGCCGCCCAGACCGCGGCGCCGCGAGGTTCCGCCCTCCGGGCGGCCTCGGCGCGTGTCGTCGCGCTGGTCCCGCCTTGTCTCCTCCGCGCGGTTCTCCTCGCGGCCCTCTTCCGCGCCGCGGTCCCCTCGGCCCTGCCGTCGCAGTACCTGATGGAGTTCGTGCGTCAGGGGCGGGCGTTCGTCCCGCGCCGATGACGACCGGGCGGGTACCCCCGATGATCGCGCCGCGACGGGGGCGGCCGGGACGGGGTGGCGGTGCGCCGCCGCGGCGGACCTGGCGTACACGTTCATACGGTCAGTCGAGCGGCGTCGCATCACCGCGGCGTCACCGTCGCCGCCCGGCCCAACGCCACGGTGACGGCGGCCTGGCAGGCTGCGCTCATGCTTCCCGAGCAGCCCAGGGCCGGCGTCTGTCTGGTGCGGGTGGAGGTGCAGAGCCGTGGCGTGCTGATCACGGTGCGGACGTACGCGGACGTCGAGCGCGACACGGCGGCCGTGCGCACCTCTACGGCAGATGCCGAGACCGCCGTACAGACCGTGCGGGAGTTCTTGCTCGCCTTTCTCGCCGGGGAGCCGGAGTCCTGAGACACCCTGGTACACCGGCACTCAGCGCCCGGTGACCGGCCGGTGACGAATCCGTCCCCCGTCGCGCCGCGGCCGGCCGTTCTAGGGGGTGCGTGACCGTGCCCGACTTCCCTCAGGCAGTCATCGCGGGGGACCCTCTCCACCCGCTCCCCGTCCTGCACCTCCTCGGGGAACCGTTCGTCAGCGTCGGCGCACGCCGCATGGAGGTGCCTCGGAGCGGCAAACGCCTGCTCGTCTTCGTCGCGCTGCGCCGCGCCCGCGTGGAACGGATGTCCGCCGCCGGATCGCTGTGGCCGGTCAACGACGAGGCTCGGGCGGGCGGCAATCTGCGCTCCGCGCTGTGGCGGCTGCGGCAGATGGGCGTGCCGCTGCTCGACACCGACAAGGACGGCCTCTGCTTGCGGGCCGATGTGGTGCTCGACGTCGATGCGATCAGCCGGTGGGCCACCCGGGTCATCGAAGGGACCGCGTCCAGTGCCGAGCTGCGGATGGTGCCGCGTGACGTGGAGGCACTCGACCTGCTGCCGGGCTGGTACGAGGACTGGGCGCTGATCGAGCGCGAGCGCGTCCGGCAGCGGCTGCTGCACGCCCTTGAGGCACAGAGCAGGCAGCTGGCCCACCGGGGGCTGCACGCGGAATCCGTGGAGGCCGCGATGGCGGCGGTCTGCGCCGAGCCGCTGAGGGAGAGCGCACAGCGCGTACTGATCGAGGCGCATCTGGCCGAGGGCAACTGGATCGAGGGGCGGCGCAGCCTGGACGCGTACGCCCGGCTCCTGGACCGGGAGCTCGGTGTGCGGCCCGCGCCGGGCCTCGTCGCCCTGCTGCACCACGACGTGACGCGGCGGTGACGCGCCCCTGCTGGTCTGGAGCGATGAATACGTACGCGCCCTCTGTAGTGCGGCGCTGCGGTGGTCACACCTGCCCGCCGCAGGGCTGCGATCGGGACAAGGTGCGGCGCAGCGGCGGGGCAGGCGCCGCGCCCCCGGTGCCCGCCGGGGTGCATCAGGTGCTTACGCAGCCGGGCACGCCACTGGGGCCGGGGGTCCGCCGGACGATGGAGCGGGGCTTCGGCGCGGGGTTCGGCTCGGTGCGGGTGCACACGGGTCCGCTCGCCGCCGCCACGGCGAGCGAACTCGATGCCACGGCGTACACGGTGGGCGAGCATGTCGTCTTCGGCGCGGGCGGCTACCGGCCCGAGGAGCCCGCGGGCGCGCGCGTGCTGGCCCATGAGCTGACGCATGTACTGCAGCAGCGGGGCTCCGGCGGGGGCGCGGGCCCGGTGCGGCCGATGCGGGTCGGCGATCCCGCCGACCCCGAGGAGCGCGCGGCCGACGCGGGCGCCGAGCGGGTGCTGCGCCGCGTGTCGGACGGGATGTCCGAGGTCGGCGTCGGCGGCGGTGACAAGTCCGGCGGGGCGAGGGCGAGTTGGGACGACGCACCCCAGGCCGGCGCCCAGAGCCCGGCGAAGCAGGCCGCCGAGCAGGTGCTGCGCCGCCTGTCGGACGGGATGCCCGAGACCGGCATCCACGGGGGCGGCAAGTCCGGTGGAGCGACAGCGAGTTGGGACGAAGCACCCCAGGCCGACGCCCAGAGCCCGGCGGAACAGGCCACCGAACACGTGCTGCGGCGCCTGTCGGACGGGATGTCCGAGCCCGGCGTCGGCGGAGGCGGTGAGTCCGGTGGGGCCAGGGCGAGTTGGGACGACGCACCCCAGGCCGGCGCCCAGAGCCCGGCGGAACAAGCCGCCGAGCAGGTGCTGCGCCGCCTGTCCGACGGGATGTCCGAGCCCGGCGTCGGCGGAGGCGGTGAGTCCGGTGGGGGCGGGGCTAGCGCTGGTTGGGAGGATGTGCCGCCGGCGAGCGCCGAGAGTGAGGCGGCTCCGCTGGTGGCGCCGCGGCCGCCGACGATCGTGCCCGTGAAGGGCAGCGGTGGGGTGCGGGTGTGTGCGCGGCCGCTGCAGATCGGGCCCTTCGGCAACCATGCCTATATCGACGCGCCGCCCTTCAACTACGCGATCATCAGCCCGATGTGTCCGCAGGGCACCCTGGACAACCCGCTCACCGGCACCTCGGGCCAGAAGTGGGACAACTCCCCTGATCCTTGCGGAAAGACGCCCACCTGTCTGACCTGTGAGCCGAAGGCCGGCGTCACCTCCGTCCCCGAGTGCATGGCCGCCGCGTTCCGCGCGTACAACAACCCCAGCCACTACAAGCTCACGGGCCCCAACAGCAATACGTTCGCCGGGACGCTGGCCCGTGCCTGCTGTGCCGGAATGGATCCCAAGCCGAAGGCGCTCGGCACCTGCGTCGGCTGGGACGATGCCCCCGCGCCCTACCGTGGCGGCAAGAAGGACTGCCCGCCGGGACCCACGTGCTGAGCTTCTTCAGTACGGCCGCGGGCTGGCAGCTTTACGCGGGCGTCGGAGACCGGGGGCGTCCGCTGGCCGTGCGCCCCGGCGCACCGGCGGCGGTGCATCTCGCCCAGGACGTGTCGGGGAGGCTGTGGGCGGCGGCCGGGCCCGGCGCCGCACACCTCGTCCGCATCGCCCTGCCGGGGCTGGCACCCGAGCCCGTGCCGCGCCCCGGAGGGCGGATCGGCGCGCTCGCCGCGGCGCCGGAGGATGGCCGGCTTCTGGTGACCGCCCTGCCGCAGAGCACCCGCGACGCGGTCGAGCTACGGCTGTGGGACCGGTCGGGCTGGCGGACCATGGGCGCCGATCCGCCGCCGCACATCTCCACCTCGCTGGCCTGGCTGAGCGGGGATCTCGTCGTGTACGAGTCGGTGTACCGCCGCCTCGCGGTGCTCGTCCTCGGCGGGGAGCGCGCCGCCGAGATAACGGAGGGACGGCTTCCCGCCGTCGCCGCGCTCCGCCCCGCCTGGTACGCGGTGACGGGGCGTCGCGTGCTGGAGTTCGACGTCACCTTTCCCTACCGCCAGCACCCCGTGCGCGGGTTCCGCTTCGGTGCCGTGTCCGCGCTGTCGTTCTCGCCCGGCGGGGCGGCCTGCCTGTGGACGGAGTCCCGGTTCCCCTACCGGGTCAAGGGGTTCGGGCAGCGGCGCGGCGGGCGTCGCTTCCGGGTGCGCTCGCTCGACCGGGGGGCCGGAATCGTGTTGCCCGCGGGCCCGCGGTGACGGACGCGTGACGGGCGGCGGCGAAGCTGAGCGGTCCCGGTCGTGGAGTCGTGAAGGAGGACACGCGATGCCTGTGCAGACTTCGTATCCAGGTGTCTATGTTCAGGAGGTCCCCTCCGGCGCACACTCGATCGCCGGTGTCGCCACATCGGTTGCGGCCTTCGTGGGGCAGGCCCGCCGGGGGCCGGTGAACGTGCCGGTGCCGGTCGGCTCACTCGCGCAGTACGTACGCACCTTCGGGACGCCCTGGGACGAGGCGCGGCCCATGGGGCACGCGGTGCAGATGTTCTTCGCCAACGGCGGTTCGCAGGCCGTGGTGGTGCGGGTCGTCGGCACGGTCACCGTGGGCAACACGGTCAGCCCCGCGCCCGCCGCCTCCGTGACGCTGCTCGGCGGCACCGGCAGCCCGCCGCCCGCACGGGTCGTGCTGACCGCGCGCGGAGCGGGATCGTGGGCCAACAAGCTCGGCGGCACCGGCATGGAGGCGGTCGTCGCCTACGGCACGTCCGACAATCCGCAGGACCAGTTCGGGATCACCGTGCGGCTGCGGGGCCCCGACCCGCGTACCGGCGAATCGGCCGTGCTCGCCGAGGAGGCGTACACCGGGCTCTCGATGGCCACGGCCCATCCGCGCTTCGCGCCACGGGTGCTCGCCGACTCCGCGCTCGTCACGACCGCGCTCGCGTCCGGCGCGCAGAACACCACCGACCAGGCCGTGTCGCGCGGCATCGACATCGGTGCCTCGACGGTCAGGCTCGGGGCGGCCAACGCGACCCTGCGGGTCTCGGTCGACCACGGCCCCGCGGTCGATCTGGTGCTGCCCTTCGCGGCGCCCGCCGACCGCACCAAGACCGAGGTGCGCAACGCGATCGACGCCGCCGCCCAGGCCGCCGGCCTTCAGCTCACGTCGAAGACGAACATCCCCACGCCCGACACCCGGTTCGAGCTCACCACGACCGCCGCGGGAGGCGGGGCCGACCGCTGCGTCACCGTGCTGCCCGCGGCGCAGAACGACGCGTCGCAGACACTCGGCCTGGGCCGGGCCTGGGGCGGCATCGAGCTGTCCGGTGCGGCCGGCATCCGGCCCGACGAGACCACATCGGGGCCGATCGGATTCGCCGGCGGCGAGAACGGCGCGTTCTCCGCCGACAGCGTCGTCCCGTCGTCCGGCGTCGGCGGCATCTACGCCTTCGGCACCCTCGAATTCCCCCGGTTCAACCTACTCTGCCTGCCCGACCTGCCCGCGTCCGACCTGACGAAGCCCACGACGCTGGTGAACAACCAGAAGCTGACCGAGGCGATGGCGCACTGCACGCGCGAGCGGGCCTTCCTGATCGTCGACACACCCCGGGGCTGGCCGGTGAGCCCGGCACCCGGCCTCGGCGGACTGCCCGCGCTCGGTGAGCACGCGGCGCTCTACTATCCGCGCGTCACCATGGTCGACACCGGGCCCGGCGGCCTCCCGGTGACGCTGAGCCTGCCGCCGTGCGGGGCGGTCGCCGGGGTGATGGCCCGCACGGATGCGGGACGCGGGGTGTGGAAGGCACCCGCAGGACTCGCGGACGGGCCCCTCGCGGGCATCGCCGGGCTCGACGTGCCCACCGACGACGCGCTGTCCGGCGTACTGAACCCGCGAGGCGTCAATGTGCTGCGTACGTTCCCGGGGGCGGGGGCCGTGGTGTGGGGCGCGCGGACGCTCAAGGGGGCCGACACCCAGAGCTCGGACTTCAAGTACGTACCGGTGCGGCGGCTGACGGACTTCATCGCGGGATCGCTCTATCTGGGCACGCAGTTCGCGGTGTTCGAGCCCAACGACCCCGATCTGTGGACCCAGTTGAGGCTCACGGTGACGTCCTTCCTGCGCACGCTCTTCGAGCAGGGGGCGTTCCAGCAGAGTACGAGCCGTGCCGAGGGCGACAGCTTCTTCGTGACCTGCGACGAGACCGTCAATCCGCAGTCGGAGATCGATCTGGGCCGGGTCAATGTCGTCGTCGGGTTCGCACCGCTGAAGCCCGCGGAGTTCGTGATCGTGACGATCACTCAGATCTCGCGACTGGAGGCATGACGTGGCGCCCTTCAAGGTCGGCGGCGTCGACCGCTTCGACCCCTACAAGAGCTTCATGTTCCGTGTGCTGTGGGACGGGCGCACGGTGGCAGGACTGTCCAAGATGGGCCCGCTGAGCCGCAAGACCACGGTGGTCGCCCACCGGGACGGCTCCGATCCGGCTCGGCAGCGCAAGAGCCCCGGGGTGACCAGCTACGACGACGTGACCCTGGAGCGCGGGGTGACCCTTGACCGGGAGTTCGAGGCCTGGGCGAACAAGGTGCACGCCACCGGCAGCCCGATGTCGCTCAAGGACTTCCGCAAGGATGTCGTGGTCGACCTCTACAACGAAGCCCAGCAGAAGGTCCTTTCGTACAAGCTCAACCGGTGCTGGGTCTCGGAGTACACGGCGCTCCCCCAGCT
>NZ_JBHYIG010000204.1:0-17604 GCF_042740015.1 Streptomyces sp. NPDC059037 | reverse complement strand
GATGTGTATACGAGACCGGGTCAGGGATGGGCGGCGGCCGCCCACCCCCACCGCATGAACCCGACCGCCCCGCCGCGGACAAAGCCATCCGCCGCTCCCGCCCGTCCTCAGAAACCACTGTCCTGACCGGAGAGCTGATGATGCCCTTACTGAGCAGCCGCCACAGCTGGCGGGTGAGCGGCAGCGAATCACCGCTGCCTGATCTGGTACCGCGCCAGGTGGATATCGTCCGCCTCAGCTGGGGTCTGGGCATGGCCGCACTCGACGTGATGATCGATAACGGAAGGCCGGTCGGGCCGCTGCTGTGCTGCACCACCCACCAACGACTGCTCGTGCCGGTCACGGACGGGACGGTCTCCTGGTGGCGTGCACCGCACTCCGAGTTTCAGTGTGGCCGAGGGCGATTGCTGCAGTGCTCCACCCAGGGACCCGAGGGCGTCTGTCAGGGCCGACGGTTCTGGCTCGTCCCGCCTGAGCCCCGCGTCTATGCGACCACCGACCCACAAGACCTGTACGACCTCCTGGGACGGGCTCGCATGCATCTGCGGCACGTCGCCCCGCAGCCGATGCAGACCGACACACGCGCGGTGTGCCATGTCTGATCACAGCGAAGAGGAAGACTTCCACGGATCTCCGGACACGACGCAGCTACAACAACTCGTCGAGCAGACCCTTGCGTGGGATCTTCGCAGCTCGGAGGGCGTACCGGGGGTGGATCACACTCTGGGCGTGATCGAGGACATCCGCGAGCAGGCTTCGCTGCTCAGTGCCGTGCTGCACGCCGCTGTTGAACGGATGCCGCAGGACTCCGATTTGTGCCGGCGCGTGCAGGCGACGCTTAGTGAAGCGCGCGGGCGGCTCACGGACGGGATCCCACGCGACCAGCGCCGTGCCGCCGAACGGGCCCAGAACCTGGCTCGTCTGGGCCAGGCCCTCCTCCAGGCCGTGCACCTGGTCGAACACGAGGCGCCCGACAGCCTGAGCCCGCCCCCACGTACCTAGCCCCTCAGACCGGTTCCTCCAGCATCGTGAACTCCGTGCCCCGCACGGACGCCTCGAGGCGCATCGCGGGAGGAAGCGGTGACTCCCGTACCTAAAGGCCCGTGCGGGAGACGCCGAGCAGGTGGTGAGCGGCGGCCGCCCATACCTGCTATCTCGCAGACCTTCTGCCCCGACGCACGTCCCGTACCCGACCCCAACTTTCGAGACAGGCCACACCGATGTGTCCGCACAAGCCCCCGTGCCCCACTGCCGACTCTCCCGATCGGGAAGCCGCTCTTCCGGCCCCTCGCCCTGGGACCTTTCTGATGTTCGACCCGACCAGGAACCTGAGATGACCACTAGGCCCGCTGTTTCCCTTACCTCGACGCAGAAGGAGATCGCTCTCTGGCTTGTCGACGGCACCTTCGACAAGTTCGCCGCGCACAGGCACCGCTCCCCCGTCACGATCCGGGGCCATCTGTCCCGTGTGCGAATCCGAATGGCAGCGCCCGGGTCCTCACGCGCGGTTCTGGTGCACGTGCTGTTGTCCGCCGGTCAGGTGCCGCCGCCTACCCCCAACAAGCCTGCCCCCGACTTCACCGATGCCGACCAGATGCTTATGCGCGCACTCGCCCAGCACTCCCGGGCGACAACGATTGCCGAGGTGTGCGGTCTGCCCCTGAGGGGCTTGCGGAACCGCATCGATGAGCTGTGTACCAAGGCCGGTGCCGCTGATCCCGCCCACCTGGTGGCCCTGGGACACTCCTGGCAGGTCCTGGCGCCCGCTCCGATGACCGCCGAGCCCACCAGCGGAGCGACGCAGTGAGCGGCATCCACAGGTCGCCGCAGCACGATGCAGCAGGAGCGGCACCAGCGCCGGCACCGTCTTGGCCCAGGACTCCCCCCTCCGCCTACGTGATGCGTCCCGTACGCACCGCGGCCGCCCGCGCCGAGGTGGAAGCGCTGATGGAGGACCGCCGACAGTGGCAGGCCAAGCTCGGCTACACCGATGCCCGCCAACACTGCCCGGATTCGGACACCGACGAGGTGGGCCTCTACGAGGACGACGTCCTGGTCGGCTACATGCGTCTGCACCACCGGCCGGTCCTGGAGCACTGGGGCCCCCTCGGCGGAGAGCCATGCGTACTGATCTCCCACGCCCACAGCGTCCCGGGCCGGCAAGAGGGCATCGGCCAGCTGATGACGCTGTGGGCCGCCGACTTCGCCGCCCGCATCGGTTGCACCTGGGTGCGCTGCGAGGTACGGGAGCCGAAGCCGGGAACTGCTACTGCTCCCGTACCCGGACGTCTGAGCGCCTACCTCCAGGACCAATGCGGTTGGCAGCAGGTGCAGTTGCGCACCCTGACCAGCTTCGAGCGCCTGTCCCACCTGCAGGTCAGAGCCCAGGCACGGCCCGGGCTCACACCGATGATCCGTACTGACGTCGCGGTGCCCTTCCAGTGTCTGCCGGTCGAGGGTGAGGCGGATCATGGCTGAGACCTCTATCCGCGGGCACGCCCGCCGGCGGCGCCCGCAGAAGGCGGACCGTCGCGTCGCCGCGCCGCGGACGCTGCGCCGACGGCTGCACTGGATCGCGATCCTGCCTGCCCTGGTGACGCTGCCGATGATGCTGGCAGCCCTGTATCTGACACGAGGTCCTGCCAGTCATCTGTCATACGGCTGGGTGATCTGGGTCGCAGTGACCAGCGCGTGTGCCGTCGCCTCCGCGGCGGCGTGGTCGATGAGCACCGCCACGGCAGCCGCGCTCCAGCGGCAGGCCGCTGCTGACTCCCACCAGGTCCAGGCACTCCAGCAGCGGGTTTCCAGTGACGCGTTGTGGGCGGCTCAGTTGCGCGAGGGGCTGTCCCTGGCATTGAAGGACATCCAAACCTGCATGGACCAGATGCGCCGCGGAGAGCGGCCGCAGATCCGTGCCGTGCCCGATGCGAATCCCGGCGATCATCCGCTGCCCCAACTCGCCTGCGCCTGGGACGGGTTCGTGCACGAGGTCCAAGTCATGATCACCGAAAGCGCGGCCGATCAAGACAGAGCCGCTCTGCTGGTGCTCGGACGCCGCATGCTGAAGCTGGCAAACCAGACCATCAGCGAGTGCGATGCCCTGGAACGCAGCACCGAGGACCCTGAGGTGTTGCGCGGGCTCTTCGCCTTGGACCACAAGGCCACGCGTAAACGCCGGTTCGCCGAAAGCCTGATCATCCTGGGCGGCGGCGCGCTTCGGGAACCGAGTGAGCCGTCCGCTGCGTCGCTGGTCCTGCAGCATGCGATCCAGGAGGTCGAGGGCTACCGCCGTGTCGAGATGATCACGCCGGTCGACGCCCTCATCCGAGGCCGCATCACCGTCGCCCTGGCACACCTGCTGGCCGAACTCATCGACAACGGCCTCAACTTCTCCTCTCCCGAGCAGCAGGTGAAGGTGCGCCTGGCGCAGGCCCCGGCCGGGATCGCCGTCGAGATCGAAGACCGCGGCAGCCCCGCTATTCCCTCCGACACCCTGAAGCACTTGAATCAGTTGCTGGCAAAGCCCACGTCACGCCACATCAGCGAGTACGCCCGAGACGGACGCACAGGCATCTGGGTCGTCTCCAAACTCGCCAACCGCTACGGCCTGCACGTGCATCTGGAGGTCAACGTCTACGGGGCCACCACCGCCGTCGTCGTAGTCCCCCTCCACCTTCTCGCCGACGGCGACGAACTCCCGGCAGATGGCCGCGCCTCCTCCCCTGCGACACCAATGCGACAACCCGCGCTCTCCAGCGCCGCCGCTGACACGACAGGGGAGACACCGGCGGAAAGAACTCTGGCGCTTCCCATCGTCCAAGCCCCAGCTGAGACGGCGGCCACCGCAGCCCACACGGACCCTCCAGCACCACTGCCGCGACGGCGCGCTCCACAACGCGGCACTCCACGACCGGCGGACAGCAGCCGGGCCCCGGCACCAACCGCGTCTGCCCGCGCTCCGCTGCCGGCCCGCGATCCCGCGCTGTCCTACCGCCATCCTCAGCTGCGGGATCAGCAACAACGCCCGGCCGCCTTCCGAAGGAGCGCACCTGATCCTGGTGTGCTGCGTGCCTTCACCCAAGGAACCGACCGGGCTGTCCACCACCAGCCCGTTGCCCCGGACACCGCCTCCCGCCCGACCAGCCCCACCGACTCCAAGGATGAGCATGACCACCCCCACCGCTCCTGACATCGACTGGCTCCTGCAGACCTTCGCGACGAACACCAGCGGTGTACGCGCCACGCTGGTGACCTCCCACGACGGGCTGCTGATCAGCCAGGTGAATCTCGCCGAGAACGCTTCGGAGGTCGCCGACGTCCTCAGCGCCCTCGCCAGCGGGGTGTACTCCCTGGCCAAGGCCGCGGCCAACACGCTCCAGACCGAGAGCGGGGTGGACCAAACCCTCTTCCAGATGGGGAACACCAACCTGGTGATCATGGAAGCGGGCGAGGGAGCGCTGTTGACCGTGGTCAGCGAGCCGGGGGCGGATATGGGGCAGCTCGGCTACGAAATGCTGCTGCTGACCAGGCAGATGCCCCAGAACTTGACGGTACCCCCGCGTCTGACATGAGCGGGCTTACGGCCATGCCCGGCGGCGGGGACGGCCTGGGCCAGGTGCGCCCCTACGTTCTGGTCCAGGGGCGTTCCGAGCCGTCCCGGCAGCTCGACCGGACGGCCTTGGTCACCGCCAGCCGCGGCGCCCCTCAGAAGCCACCACAGCCGCACTACCTACAGATCCTCGACACCTGTCGTGACAGCGCCTGCTCCCTCTCACAGATCGCCGGCACGATCGGCCAACCGCTCCAAGTCGTCAAGATCATGGTCTGCGACTTGATGGATGACGGCTATCTCGTCACCCCCATGCCACCCGGCCTGCGCGATCCATCCGGTGCAGGCACCGACCGACGCATCATGGAGGACGTCCTCAATGGCCTACGACACCTGCCCTGACACCGGGACGCGCATGGCGGTGGCAGTGAAGGTCGTCATCGCCGGTGGCTTCGGCGTCGGCAAGACGACGCTGGTCGGCGCCCTGAGCGAGATCAAGGTGCTGCGCACCGAGGAAGTGATGTCCGTCGCCGGTCAGGGCATCGACCACCTGACCGGAACCGAGCCGAAGACCACCACCACCGTCGCCATGGACTTCGGACGCATCACGCTGCCCGTGGAAAGGGCAGAATTCGGCAAATACGACGTGCAGGTGATGCTGTTCGGCACGCCTGGCCAGGACCGATTCTGGTTCATGTGGGACGACCTGACCCGCGGCGCGCTCGGGGCGATCGTTCTGGCCGACACCCGACGGCTGAAGGACTGCTTCCCCGCCGTGGAGTACTTCGAAGAAGGGAACATTCCCTTCCTCGTCGCCGTCAACCGCTTCGACGGAGCCGAGGCCTACCCCGAAGCCGAAGTGCAGCAGGCACTGGGACTCAACCCGACCGTCCCGCTGCTGGCCTGCGACGCCCGACGAACAGACTCGGCCCGCCACGTGCTGATCAAGCTCGTTGAGCACGCCTACGAACAGGCCTGGGGACGTGACACGGACGTATGACCAGCACCCACCGACTTCTACCTGGAGAACCTGCATGCCCACATACAACAGCCAGACCGGCCACCACGATCTGCCCGTCGACACCGAACTCCCGGCGCGTCTTGCCCTGCTGGAGGAACTCGGGCTGAACGACCGGCGCCCGATGGCCGAGATGGACGCGCTCGCCGACCGTTTTGCCATCGCCACCAGCGATCTGAAGGGCGGGCAGGTCTTCACTGGAATCATCAACATCATCACGCACGATCAATTCTTCGCCGGGCTGTCCACACCCCGTGCCGCAGGCGGCCACAGCACCGGAGAGGCCTCCGCCGCCCACACCGAGCGCACGATGTCCCGCTCCGAAGGCTGGTGCGTCTACACCCTGGACCGACGCTTGGCTTTCACGCTGGACGACGTCCGGGACTGGCCGCGCAGCGTCGGCAATGGCGCCATGCACAAGCTGGGCGTCAAGACCTATCTGGGGGCACCGATGATCCACCCGTCCACGGGGATCAGCCTCGGTACGGCCTGCGTCATCGGCAGGCAAGTCACGAAGTGGGACACAAAGGCCGTCGACCTGAGCAAGCTCATTGCGGCGGAAGCCGTCGGACAGCTCATGTCGCTCTCAGCCCGCAGAGCACTGATCTGATCTGCCACCGCCCCCGCTGCCAGGGAGGGGAAACAGTGATGTCCGAGGTCGAGCCGTATCTGAGCGAGGAGCAGAAGCGTCTGCGGGCACTGGCCCGTGATTTCGCCCGGGAGGAGATCGCACCGCTCACCGCGCGGATGGAAGAGGCCGGCACGCACGTCGACCGCATCATCCCCGCCCTTCTGGCGAAGCAGGGTTGGACCGGTGTGCTCGTCCCCGAAGAGCCATACCGCGGGATGGGCGCCGGGCACGTTGCCAAGATGCTCCTGATCCAGGAGCTGTCCTACTGGAGCGGCGCGGCCGGCGCCATGTACCAGGCCTCCCTCATCCCGGCCTTCGCCCTGCAGGTGCTGGGCAGCCCCGAACAGCGGGCGCAGTGGCTGCCGCAGATCGCCGCCGGACTCTGGATGACCATCGCCGTCACAGAACCTGACGCAGGCAGCGACATCCTCGGCATGACCAGCACCGCCGTTCCCCAAAGCGAGGGTTCCTGGGTGCTGAACGGCCACAAGCAATTCATCGGCAACAGCCACATCGCCGGGCTGCACCTGGTCGTCGCCCGCACCGGCAAACCCGGCAGCCGGGACAAAGACGCGCTGTCGGCGTTCCTCGTCGAAGCCGACCGCGACGGAGTCACCCTGGAGCTGCCCTCCTACGTCGGTCTGCATGGCTTCAGCGCCGGCACTCTCCTCCTGGACAACGTCCGTGTACCGGCCGCCAACCTGCTGGGCGAGGAAGGTGAGGGCATGGCCGCCGCGTACGGCGCCTCGGTGGTGTGCGGGCGTCCCAACCTGGCCGCGGTCGCGCTCGGCCTGCACCAGCGACTGCTCGACGACACCGTCACCTTCGTCACCACCCGCCCACGCCGCGGCGGTCACCTCTCCGACAACGCCGTCGTCCGCAACCGCGTCGCCGAGATCCGCCACGAGCTCATCACCTCCGAACTCGCCGTCTACCACGCCTCGGCCCTGCTCGACCGCTCGGTGCCGTGCGACACCGCGCTGCTCCACGCCAAACTCACGGCAAAACGGGCCGCAGAAGCCGCAGCGCAGCAGGCCGCCGACCTCTTCGGCGGCTACGCGACCCGCACCGACTACCCCTTCGCCCGCCTTGACCGCGACATCCGCCATATCGCCGCGCCCGCAGGCCCCGACGACATCCAGCTCCACCACCTGGGCAAAGCCACCCTCAGCAGCGAACGCAACCAGTGGTCACAGCTCTTCACCGCACCCTCCACCACACAGGCCAACAGCGTCGCCTGACCCGCTTCCAAGGACACACCCCATGGACCACGAACACGCCGCGGGCATCCCCGCGGATCACTCGCCCAACCCACCGGACAGTGACGCGAAGGCCGATAGCCTCAGTGCTCTTTTGGCCGGTGATTACCCGCTGCGTCCGAGTCAGGACCCGACGCGTGTCTCCGCCGATCTCGACACCCTGCGTATCCATTACATGGGCGACCTGCTCAAAGACCTCACGCAGGAACCCACTGTCACTCTCATTCCCTACGTGGTTGCAGCCCCCGGTGAGAAGCGGCGCGAGGCGCTGGAGCAGCTGCGCCGGTGTGCCAGCCAGATGCCTGGCTGGCATGTGACGGAGCGCTCCTACTCTGACGACGACGCCGCCGTATGGCGCTCCAGTGAGCAGCGGCATGGCCTGGCGGCAGCCTGCCGCTATGCAGTGATCGGCCCTGCCCACGGTCTCCTCGTCATGGGACGGTCCGCGATGCCGCTGGACAACTTCGAGTACCAGCGCATCCTCCGCTACTTCCACCAGCACCAGTGCTTCGTCGCTTTCGCGTCAGAGTTGGCTGCAGGGTGAGCGGGCCGACACACGGGAGCAGCAGCGCGGGCCTGAGCACATCCACGTTGCCCGCGGCTGATGACTGGGACGAGTGGCACAGGGCCCGCGTCGCCGTATGTGATCGCGGCGGCCGTCGTGGTGTGGACCGCAGGAGTCGTCGCGTACGGGTCCACGCAGAGAACCGTGTGCCACAGCCGGTGCAGCGAGGAGTACCAAGGGCGTCTTCAGTCGGTCAGCAACTGGATCACGTTCGCCCCATGCGCAGTGGCCGTGCTGACCGCCGGCCAGCTCGTCGAGCTGATTGGCCTGCGCCCCGCCATGGCCTTCGCTGCCGTCACGGCGGTGAGCGCCTTCGTACTGGTTCACTCTCCCGCCCGTCACCTGCGCGTCATGCCGAGCAGAACCATGGCGCGGGCGTAGAAGGGGGTCGGGCGGTCAACTGGCTATTGTGCAGGCGCATTTGCCAGGCATATAGGGCAGAGAGTCCAGCGCCTTCTCTCTGGGCCTCCCCCGCGGTATCCCTCCCGGTCCAGCTCCTCCAACCGCGCAGGCCGGGACGCGCTCGCCCCTCCACGACCAACCTACGAACAGAGAGCAAGCACGTGACGACCTCCACTCACGACAACGGGATCACCTTCGTGTTCTGCAATATCAGGAAGGGCGAGCGTGTCGACGCGGCCTGCGACTGGATCCGCGAACAGAAGCCGCATGTGGTGCTCTGGCAGGAGATGCAGGCCTGCGACCTGCTCCATGTCCAGACCCGCCTCGAGATGCACGGCTACCCGGCGGCGAAGACCTCAGCATCCGGGAACGACAATGTCATCTTCCTCCACGACGACGGCTTGTTCGCAGTCACCCAGGAACACCCGCACTCGTGGGCTGGGTGGCACGCGCCGGCGAACGTGTCGGTCAAGATGCGCAACGCCGACGGGCAGCTCAGCCCCCGCTCGCTGAGCCTGGTCTCCGAGCATTCCTGCTACTGGTCGGCCAGCAGGCGTATGGACGAGGCGAATTGGTACACCACCTTGGCCAAGGACGGGTGGCTGGCGATTGCCGCGGGCGACTGGAACGGATATGCCCAGGGCGAGGGTCCAACCGCGCAGGACTGGGAGAGGGTCGAGGACCGAGCGTTCTTCGTCAACCGGACCTGGCTGGCCGAGGACGGCAGCCGCCGTACCGACGACCGTGGGGACCGGATCCTGACGGCGGCTGGCTTCGTCGACGCCGCACGGTGGGCGGCCGACCGCCTCGGCCTGACCGACTTGCTCCACAGCACCGTGGACACCAGCAACCAGGGCAACCCGGATGGCCCGCAGCATCCACACGGTGTCCCCGCCCCGCACCGGGATGCACAGTCATGACGGCGTCGCACGTGGCTGGTCCGGGACGATCGGGCACCCCGCACACGCACGGCGAACACCGCCCGGGACCGCCTTCGCAGCCTCCACCCTGCCCGGTCCGCACCGACGAGGTGCTCGGCGCCACCGTGGACGATCCGGTCACCGCGCGGACGGCCATGGTGGCGCGGCTGGAAGGGGAAGGGGCGCTCGGGAGAGGCCGCGTGCGAGACGCTCTGCTGGCGCTGCCGTGCGAGGTGCTGATGCCGCAGGCCTACGTACGGCGCAGCGCCCCCGGTGAGCGGCCGCCGAAGTGGGATCTGCTGGACTGGACGGAACCGCAGGACCGCAGGGAACTGCTTTCCGTGCTGTACGGCGGGGCCAGCGTAGGGATCCAGCGCGACGGGGAGCCAATCCTGGGTCGGGCTCGCGGCACCGGTTTGACCGGGTCGATCACCTCAGCTTCCCCCGGGATGGGCTTAACCGCCTCCCTGCTCCAGGAGCTGGATCTCCACCCCGGACAGAGGGTGCTGGACATCGGGACGGGTGCGGGGGTGACCGCCGCGGTGGCCAGTCACGTCTGTGGCCACTCGGGCGTGGTCACTCTCGCCCGGGACTCCCATATGGCGGACGCCGCCGGGGCCCGCCTAGCCGAACTCGGCTACTGGCCCACCGTGGTGAACGGCCATGGCGAGCAGGGCTGTCCTGCCGCTGCGCCCTACGACCGGATCTACGTGTCATGCGCGGGGCCGCGCGTGCCGGACGCGCTGGTCGAACAGCTTGCTCCGGGAGGCCGTTTGCTGGTTCCCGTCGCCACGGCGTCACCGTCGCGGCCGGGGCTTGCCGTCGTCACGCGGACTGCGAACGGCAAGGTCACGGCGGAGTTGCGAGCCGCAGACGTCGCCCACCATGCCGGGCACAGCACGAAGCGGAGTCTGCTCACGCCGGAGTTCCGCGACCGGATGGCTACCGAGTCGGGTGACTGGACGCAGCGGAGCCGTCTGGCCCCGCCTGGGGACACGGCACATGGCTTGTGGCTGGCAGTCGACCACCTGCTGGGCGGGCTGGAGCAGTACTTCGACGACGAGCAGCTGCTGGTCGGCGCCCCCGCTTGTGGATCGTGGATGCTCGTGCGGCCCGATGGCTATCACCGGTGGGCCGTCACCACCTCCGGCCCCCGCGACATCTGGAAGGAGATCCAGAGTGTCGCTACCCGGTGGCGAGCTGCCGGCCGCCCATCCGTCTACCGGCTGCACGTCGACGGGCATGAGCAGTGGGTCAGCGGCGGCTCGGGCGAAATCGAGCTGTCCTGGCAGCTCCCCCTCCCGGACACGTCGCCCGTCACCGAGACCCCGTGAGCGTGGGTCGAGGACTCCCCCGGGGCGGTACGCCGTGGCCGCACGGCAGAGTCGGCCCCGCCCCGTGCAGCGGGAGCACGGCAGTCGTACGGCCGCGTCCGGCCGCCCTCGCGGGCGCTCCCCAGGAAGTGTTGGCTGTCCGACGCTGTCGGATCCCCACAGGCTGTCCGCCTGCCGGGGCCGTGCCTGTCGGCCGTTTCCCGGCTGGTGCTCAAGCCGCCCCATTTCCGGATCAGCAGGCAGCGCTCCCCGCAGTCGGCCAGAGGGCGGTCGCCGGACATCCAGCACTGCCCCAGCAGGGGCGGCCTCGACACACCCATACGGAAGGACGGAGGGATGGCTCCGGGCCAGTCACCGGTGGCCGAAGCAGCATGACCTTCACGGGAGTTCCCATGGACGGCGGTTGGTGCGCTGCCCAGCGCGCCGTCGCTGGCCGCTACCGCCTGGACGTCTCAGCGCTCGGAGAGGAAGGGCTCGTCGCAACCCGGGCCGTCGATGGGCAAACCGGCTGCGAGGTGCTGCTGCAGCGCATCCCGCTGCCGGAGGTCGTTGAAGCAGAGGTCACCGGCACACCCCTGCGCACGGCAGGGCCGAACGGCGGACCGCAGGACGCGGATGGCGCGAGGTTGCTTCGGTCCGCCCTGTCGGCAGCCGCCGCCGTGACACGCCTGCGTGATCATCAGCGGCGAGACCAGCTCTTCGACGCGATCGTCGAGGAAGACAAGGACTCGCTGTGGATCGTCAGCGAACCCCTCGCCGGTGCACGCCCTCTGTCCGCGCTGCTTACCGAAGGGACACTGCGGCCCTATCGGGCCGCCGAGATCGCTGCCGACGTCCTGGCCGCGCTGAACGACCTGCACAGCCAAGGCCGGATACATGGGCATGTGACTGCCAGCACCGTAATGATCTGTAAGAACGGACAGGCGATGCTCACCGGCCTCGCCCAGGGCGCGGTACAGGATGCTCTGTGCGGCTACTCCCCCGCGCCCTGGACAGATTCAACCCCCCAGAAGATCCGGACTGAGACGGGCAGTTCCGCCGTGGAGTCAAAGCACCCGGCACGGCCCACAGAGGCCAGGCCCGCCTCACCGACGACTACGCTGCGCGTCACCGCAGGATTCTCCCGAGCGATGAAAGCCGATGCCCAGCGTCAGCCGCCCTCCGCCGCCCACGCGGACATGGCCGGCGGAGGCCACGATGCCTCGCCGATGGTCAGAGCCGCCTCTGTCCGGCCAGCACGGTGGAGTGGGCCGCTGACGCCGCTGGCCGCCGAGCGGGCCCGTCAGGTGCGGATCGCGATGGTCGGGGCAGTCGTCGAGCGCTGGGCCCCGGAGCAGGCCGCGCCCATCGCGCCCACTTCGATGCCCGTTCCGGTCGGCCCGGCCGCCGACCTGTGGGCCTTGGGTGCCCTGCTGTTCCGGGCGGTCGAAGGGTTCCCGCCCTACCCGGAGGACGACGCGTCCGAGCTGGTGGAATTGGTCTGCACTGAGCCGGCCGCCTTCGCCGAGAACTGCGGACCGCTTCGCCCCGTGGTCGAGTCCCTGTTGCGCCAGGACCCGCTGCAGCGCCCAGCGGTTGCGGAGCTCTACGGGTGGCTGCGTTCCCTGACCCGCAGCGCACCCGAATGCCCCGCTGCTGCCATGGCGCCCGTCCCATCCGGCCCTCCAGCCGCGCGGCTCCCCGTGCTCCGCTTCCGGCGGCAGTTGACGCGCCCCCGAAGGGCGCCCGCCCCTCCCCTGAGTGGGCGCCACCGCCGGGCCGGGGCCGCTGGCCCCCGGCCCGGCAAGCGGATACTTCTCGCGGTGGCTGCCCTGTCCTTGACCGGCTTGGGGGGCTATGCGGCGATAGCCATCCCCTGGGAACGCTTCTCGGGTGCGGAGGCCACGGTCTCCGACCCCCCACCTGCCGACACGGCCCGACCGCCCGCTCCGGCGCCCCGCAGCACCTCTCCGGCGCCGGCCGTGGGCTACACGACGCGTAGGGACACGGCCGGGTTCGAGATCGCTGTCGCGGCGGGCTGGAAGCGCCACGACGGAGCGGACCGCCATCAAGTGCGTTATGCCCGCGGGGACTTCACGCTCCTCGTCGTGCCCGGACGCGACAGTGTCCGCGACCATGGACGTGATCCCCTCGCATACCAGAAGACAGTGGAACCAGAGCTCGCCCCCTACCGGGCTGATCCCGAGGGCGTGGCTGAGGGCGTGCGCCGGGTCGATATCGGCCAGGACACCTCCATGGCCGAGGGCCAGTACACATGGACGAGCTCCCCCCGTGGCCCTGTCTATGCCCGCAACCAAGCACTGATCATCAATGGGAAGTTCCACATCATCATGGCCATGGGGCCTGCCGACCAGCGGGTACGCGTGACGGACATCTACGAACAGGCCATCCGTTCCTACCAGGTCACGCCGCAAGCCCGCGGCGGTCAACCGCTTGGGCCACAAGGGCCCTCTCTGGGGCGGAAGGTGTCCCGTTCCTGGCGGGCTCCCTCACCTGCCGAACCGCGCCGCAGTCGTCGAGATCCCGAACCGTCCGCGCCCCACAGCCACCGGCAGGAAGGCGATAGCCATGCACAGTGAGACCGAACCCAACACGCCGTGGCGGAAGATGCCGGCTCCGGTTCCGAAGAAGGCGGCCTACGAAATCTCGGTGGCCGGGCCCGTGGCCCACCAGATCAGCGACACCCACGACATCCAACTCGGCCTGGCCGCCCGGCTGATACGGCCGATGCTCCACGATCTGATCACCAACGGCACCTGGTTCAAAGCCCACGGGGAGTACATGCTGCAGGACCGGGACTGCCACACCTTCTACTGGTCGAACGAATTGTCCCACGTCCGCCTCTACCAGGGCGGGCACTCGGACCGTCAGTGCACGCGCTCGTTCAAACCCGTGCGCGCTGGCGTCGGGTCCTGGTTCCCACACTTCAACGATCGGGTTCCGCCGCCCGACAGTGCCCGGCATATCTGGCGCGCGGTCCTACGCCGCGCCGCCGTACTGGACCTAACAGTGCTACGCCCCGCGCTCGACTACTACGCTCGCCTGCGCTTCCACTACGCAGGCCTCACCGCCGACAACCTCGCCACCCTGTTCTTCGCCATGGCCGACTCCGCCCCGCATGGTCCTGGAGCAGTGGACAAGAACAAGCTCCCAGCTCATCAGGGACCCGCACGGACTGCACTGGCAGATCGACCCGCCCACCGACCGCAGCCAGAAGCCGTGCGTCTCCGGCGTCCGACCGTCCCGCGGCCCATCCGCCGACCACTACTCCAGGCAGCGCGCAAGCAGGGCGGCCTCGTCCGCGTACCTCGCTTCCCGTCGCCGTTTCCCTTCGGCAGGCCAGCCGTGACGGTCAGCAAGCTGCGGGCCGCCTCGTCCAAGGGACCTTCCACGGCAGGACGCAATCCGCCAGGGCGCAACGTGCCGAAGGCACCACCCTCACCGTCCACTACCCCGAGCAGAGATGGGGACCCTGACGTTGCTCCGCGCCAAGTAGGCCGATGGAGCCCGCCTCGCGAGGAGCCGTCGCCAACCTCGGCATCCCACGCGCCAACGGAAATGGACAGCGGAGTCTTTCCTGCCTGGCCCACCAGCAGAGCCTGCGACGTGTTCGGACCCCCAAGCGTTTCCAGCCCCGCTCGCCACAACTACAGCAACGCCGACCCCGGCACAGCAGACCAGCATGACCAGATGGAGCAAGAACTCGTATGCCCCTCGATCTGAATGGCGTCGCGCTTCCCGCTGCGTCAATCACCACACCCGCTCCGCACCCAGCAGCCGTACTCGATGGGCGGGCACTGCTGAAGCATCACTCGGTCGGCTCCCTCCTCCTGACTGTGCATGATCTGCCCTGCCTTCAGGGTGGGTTGCTGGGCAGGCTGGCGAGAGCCACCGAACTCCCCGGCTCCACCGTCGTCCGCGACAGCTCGGGGGCGGTCAATGCGTCACGCACGGCGCAGGCAGTGAGCCACCCAGCAGTAACCGCCGGTCCCGCCGCAACAGCGAGGAGGCATCCGCGGTGACCACGGAAGCGGCGACCGTTTCGCGCGATGCTCCTCCTGCGTCACCACACACGGATGGCAAGTACGCCCCGCCGAGAGAGGACGGGGTGGTACGCAGAGATCTGCGCTACTACACCACGGCCGTGGTGGTCCGGGCTGTCGGCGTGGCGGTCACCTCGGTGGCCCTGCCCATGGTTGCGCTGATCGAACTCCGGGCCTCCGTAGTGGAGACGAGTGCCCTAGTGGCGGCGAGGACTGCGCCGTCTGTGGTGACTGCCCTGGTGGCTGGTGCTGTGGTGGACCGGTATCGGCGGCTGCCAGTGCTGCTCTGGGGCAGAACATGCGGCGCGGTCATCCTTGCTGCTGTTCCCCTCGCGGCGATGAAAGGCATGCTCTCCATGCCGCTTCTCTACGCCGTGGCCTTCCTGTTGGCAGCCGTCAATGACCTTTGCGGCACTGCGTCGGCCAGCTATCTACCGGTCCTGGTGGGAACGGAACTGACCTCTGTCAACGCTCGCGTGTGGGCACTGTGGGCGTGCGCCCAAACCGCGGGCAAGAACCTCGCCGTCGGGCTCGTCGCTCTCACTGGCACGGGGCGGGCGATCCTGGCCGACGTCGCCGCCTACCTGATCAGTGCCGCGTGCTTCGCCCGGATTCGGACAGCGGAGCCGAAGCCTCAATCGCGAGGGTGCAAGAGCACGATGCGGGCCGAGATCCGATCAGGCCTGAGGTACACCCGCACTGATCCGGTTGTATGGAGGCTGCTGCTCTGCACCACCGCGATGAACCTCGCGATGACGGCCTGGGACGCACTGCTTCTAGTGTTCCTTTTCCTGCATCTGCACTGGTCCCCCCTCACCGTGGGCGTGGTTCTGGGATGCGGTGGAATCGGCGGCGCGGTGGGAGCGCTAGCCGCGCCTTCGGGCCAACGGCGTTGTGGGGCTCGTCGGCTCATGCTCGGCGCGCTGGGGCTGCAGCCGCTCGCCATGCTGCCCGTGCTGATGGCAGGGCCGGGATCAGCGGGGCCCTATGTGATCGGAGCGGCAGTCGCGGTCTGGTCCGGAGCCACAAACGCATACGCGTCCACACAGCGAGCTGTGCGCCAGAGCCTGTGCATCCCGGCGTACCAAGGCCGTCAGCAGTCGGTGGCCACCTGGATCAGCGTCGCCCCGTGCACAGTAGCCGCGCTGGCCGCCGGTCAGCTCGGCGAGTTGATCGGTCTGCGGCCCGCCTTGGCCCTCGCCGCTGTCGCGTCCGTGAGCGGGTTCGTCCTGCTGGTCTGCTCCCCCGCCCATCTTTGGCACATCAATCTCGGCAAAAGCATTGCGAGGGCTTAGAGATGCAGCTGTTCGGCGATGAACTTCTCATCTCGCACGGCGTGTTGACCAGACATCCTGGGCATCGAGATCGGCGCCTCTGTACTGAGGGTCTCCAACAGGGCACATCTCCTCGGTACTGCACGCACGTCTGGGCCGAGCCGGGTACGTCCGTCCGAAAGCTGGAGCAAGGTGGGCCGTCCCCGCTCGATCGCAGGCTGCCCGCCGCTCTCAAGGACTGCACGGCGCCCGACACCAATGGACGGGCGGCTGATCAGTCGCCGGCCGACGAAACAGCGTGTCCAGCACGGAGGTTCTTGTGGACGGCGCTGCCCAGCGTGCCGTCGCTGGCCGCTATCAACTGCACGCCTCAACGCTCGGCGATGAAGGCCTTGTCCCGCAGCCGATACGGAGTCCGGCCGTGAGGTGATGCTTCACCGCAGACATCGCATCGGCACGCCCGTCTCGCAGGACCAGCCAACAACTCGCCTGATCGTCACGGCGCTCACCAACGTGTCGCAGATAGCACGGAGCGGACCCGTGGTTGGGTGGGACAAAGACGTCTTGAACGACATTAAGCAACTCGCTTCATGGTCCCGACTCGACTGTCCAGGCTGGTCCTGTTGCTGATAGTGCAGAGGTGTATGAGCGTTTAAGCAGGGGCACGCTTCCACGGCTGCAACGCTTCAGCGTGCATCAGGAAGTCACATTCAAGGGGTTTAGAGGCGGAACGCAGTTTTGCGAGAAATGTGGGAGGAACGGATCCACATGAGGGACTTTTCGATCTGACTCAATTATCATCGCCTTATGACGCGCCCACACATAGCGGAACAGTCGGCAAGTCACCTCATTCCCGTGCAGAGTCGTGCGCTAGACGTGCCGAACGTGCGCAACTTCCGAGACGCTGGAATCTCCTCGCTGAAGACTGGGCTCCTCTTCCGGTCAGGCTCACTCAACCGCCTCACCGACGCCGGGGCGGAACGTATCCGCGAACTCGACATCCGAACCGTGATCGACCTGCGCAGTGGCGCCGAGAACAACGTCTGGCCCGGCCAGAAGCATGGCCTGGACGTCACGTGGATCGCGCTGCCCGCGCTGCCGGACCGGGCTGGTCTTCAGCGGATGGGCCTGAGCGACTTCTCCGGGTTCGACGGTAAGGACTGGCCGTTGGACCCCACGAAGCTCTACCCGTTCATGGCGGTCTACGCAGGACCAGCCATCGCACGGCTGGTCAAGGAACTCAGCCGTCCAAAGGTCGCGCCGGTTGTCGTCCAGTGCGCCGTGGGCAAGGACCGGACAGGACTGGCCATGGCCCTGATCCAGTCACTGCTTGGCATGGCCTGGCCTGACGTCGTCGCAGACTTCGTCCAGTCGAACATCGAGCTTGCTCTCGTTGCCGGCCCCACGTCCTTCGTCGACGAAGCGGGGGTGACGCGGTACTCGCACCCCGTGTCCGAGGACCTTCTCCGATCCGCAATGGAGACCATGACCGCTGAGCACGGCAGCCTCACCGCCTACCTCCAAGCCCATGGAATGACGCCGGACGACCTCACGGCACTACGGTCCCTGCTGCTGCCCTGACAGAAGGTTGCCTGCGGGCCCCGCCGCC
>NZ_JBHYIG010000203.1:11768-18046 GCF_042740015.1 Streptomyces sp. NPDC059037 | reverse complement strand
GGAGCGAAGCGGAATCGGCGCAGCCGACGCGACGAAGGAGCGCCCTTGACTCCCGGCCCGGAACCGCCAACCTCGGGACAACCGGGCGGCCCCGGTACGAACACCACCACAGGCCCACCAAGGCCCCCGCCCTGCCACACACCTTCCCCCGCCGCCAACCCCATGGCATGCTCACCCCCACCGCAGATATGAACGACGTTCACATCCATGGAAAGTGGAGGCGGGTATGGGTGGTACAGGCATGGAGCACCCCAGCAGACGCGGCGTACTCGGCGGCGCGATAACCGTCGCGGCGGCAGCGGCCACCGGCGCTGCGGTCGGCGGGACCGCGTGGGCGGCCGGCCAGCGGCCGCGAGGTGAAACCCCCGCCCTCTGGCAGGAGTTCACGAAGGCCCCGTACACCCACCCGCAGATCCCCTACATAGGCCGAGCCGGCGCCCGAGCCGGCAGCCGCCACCTCCCCCGCCCCGAAGTCGTAGCGAACGCACGCGATTACGGAGCCAAGCCCGACGGCACGTCAGACGCCGCCCCCGCCATCAACCGCGCCCTCGCCGAAGCCGGGGCGAACGGCGGCGGCACCGTCCTCATCCCACCGGGTACGTACCGCATGGACGACGTCATCCGCATCGCCCACGACAACGTCGTCCTCCGAGGCGCGGGCAGCGCCCGCACCACCCTCCACGCCACCAAGAACCTCACCGAACTCATCGGCCCCTACGGCTCCCGCTACGGCGGCGACAAGAGCAGCTGGTCCTGGGCCGGCGGCCTCATCTGGCTCTGTCCGCAAGGACGTTGGGAGTCCCTCACCACCGCCATCAAGGCGAAGGATTGGCCGTTCGAGGGCTGGACGGGCAACAAGCGGGACGAGTGGCAGACCCTCACGACCACCGCCCCGGCACACCGCGGCGACCGCACCCTGAAGGTCACCGACACCTCCCGCCTGCGCAAGGGCGACCTGGTCCTGCTCCGCCTCGCCGACGACGCGGACCACACGCTCCTCAAGCACATGGCGGGCGACGGCCCAGGCCCGGAGGCCTACACCTGGGACGACAAGACGAAACTGACCTCATACGTCCCGTACGAGTGGCCGGTACGCATCACCTCCGTAAAGAAGAGCACCGTCACCCTCGAACGCCGCCTCCCTCTGGACGTACGCCCGGAGTGGGACCCCCGACTCACCACCCACGTCGGGGCGTTGACGAACGCGGGGGTCGAGGGCCTCACCCTCGAGGCGGTCGAGACGCCCCAGTCCCCGCACCTCCTGGACAAGGGCTACAACGGCGTCACGTTCCAGTGCGCGTACGACTGCTGGGCGGACGACATCGTCGTACGCCATGTGGACAACGGCTTCGGGCTCGTCGGCGCATCGGCCTGCACCCTCCGCAACACCCGTGTCGCGGGCCGCGGTTCGCACCACCCGTACTTCTGCCGCGAGGGCTCCCACGACAACCTGATCGAGGACTTCACCATCGAGCAGCGCACGGTGCCGGCCCCGTCAGGAACCCAGCTCCACGGCATCAACGTAGAAGGCCTCTCCTCCTACAACGTCTGGTCACGCGGCACGATGGACATGGGCACCTTCGACAGTCACCGAGGCATGCCCTTCGCGAACGTCCGCACGGACATCACCGTCAACAACAACGGCCGCCACGGCGGAGACGCCAGCGCGGGCCCGCTCTTCGGCGCCCGCTTCACGCACTGGAACATCCGCGTGACGAACCATCGCGCGGGCCTGATGAAGATCGACGGGCTTGCGCCCTACAGCGCCACGGTGGGCATCAACGAGGTACGGGAGTTCGACCAGATCGACGTACCCGACTTCTCCGGAGAACTGCACTCGCGGGTCGAGCTCTATGGGACGACGGATGTGGTCCGGCCCCGGAACCTGTACGAGGCACAGCGTGCACCTGGCATAGGTGCCGGGCATGAGCCAATCCGGCCCCGGATGCACACAATGTCGCCAACCGTCGGTAACTGATCGACCGCGGCGCGTGGTTCGGGCTACACAGGAGGACTGGAACGTTCTTGCCTGACGGGAGGACTGGCCCAGTGGTGCTGACGATCGATCTCGCGGTTCTGCTGGCTGTCGTCATCGTCTTGCGTCTACGGAGACGGACGCAGGCCCGGAGCCGGAACGACGAGCAGCTGACCGTGCTCGTGGCGCTGGTCTTCGGGTTGCTGATCGCCCCGACCGCCTTCGGGCAGGGGATCCTGGACGCCGTGGGTGAGGTCGCGCAGGGCGTCACGGACGTGGGCAGCCCGTGACACCTGGCGCTCACTTCCCGCGAGGCTGACTGAAGCGCACCATGTTCCCGGCGGGGTCGCGGAAGGCGCAGTCGCGGACGCCCCAGTGCTGGTTTACCGGCTCCTGCAGCACCTCGCCGCCCGCCGTGCTGATGCGCTCGAAGGTCGCGTCGACGTCGTCGGTCGAGAAGATGACGCCGCGCAGCAGGCCCTTGCCGAGCAGCTCGGCCATGGCCTGCTTGTCGGCGGCGGAGGCGTTGGGGTCGGCGAGCGGAGGCTCCAGGACGATGTTCACGTCCGGCTGCGAGGGCGCCCCGATGGTCACCCAGCGCATGTCCGCGTACCCGACGTCGCCCCGCACCTCGAGGCCGAGAATGTCGCGGTAGAAGGCGAGCGCCTTGTCGTGGTCGTCGACGGCGATGAAGGTCTGAGAAAGCTTGATGTCCATGCGCTCCACGCTACGGTCGGGCGCCGGATCCGGCTTCTCCGTTCCTGACCGGTCGCGTGTGGATCTTGGCGATGCAGGCCGGGACGTCGGCGCCCTCGTCATGGCTCCGGGCCCGGTACGCGCTCGGGCTCTCGCCGACCAGCTCGGTGAACCGTGAGCTGAAGGACCCGAGCGACGTACAGCCGACGGCGAAGCAGACGTCCGTCACCGTCAAGTCGCCCCGCCGCAGCAGCGCTTTGGCCCGCTCGATGCGGCGCGTCATCAGATAGCTGTACGGCGTCTCACCGAAGGCGGCACGGAAGCTGCGGGAGAAGTGGCCCGCCGACATGAGGGCGACGCGGGCGAGCGCCGGGACGTCGAGCGGCTCGGCGTAGTCGCGGTCCATGGTGTCGCGGGCCCGGCGCAACCGGACCAGATCCTCCAGCGTCGTCACCCGACCACCATCCCACGTGATTCCAGTCAGTCGTCATGCGGTGCTTCGAGCTCAAGGATCCGCTCGGCGTTACTGTCATCTCCTCGCGTACTGCAGGATCCCGGACGGGGGCGACGGCTGTGGACCGGGAACAACTCGAAGCACTGCTGGCCGGTGATGATGAGGCACCCTCGACCGCCCTGGACGCGCTCCGCGGCGGTGCGTCGCATGTCGTCTGGGAGGGCACCGCTTCCGCCGAGTCACTCGCGCATGTCTACGGTCGCCGTCTCAGACACACGCTCCGCAAGGGCATCGAAACCACTGGCCTGGAACGCGCCGTGGAACTCCTCGGCCGGCATGGCCAACCGGTACGGCTGGGGCAGATCAATTCTGCGGACGGGGCCTGGGTCTTCATGCTCTTCATCACCGAAGACAGCCGCGGTCTTGTGGCATGCACTGGCGTACGGCAATCAGCCCAGAGTGGTCCCAGGCCATGAAAATGCCCCCCATCCGCGCCGTATGCGCAGGTGGGAGGCATGATCACAAACCCTACTTCTTCTTGCCCTGGTTCTTGACCGCCTCGATGGCCGCCTTCGCCGCCTCCGGGTCCAGGTACGTGCCGCCCGGCTTCACCGGCTTGAACTCGGCGTCCAGTTCGTAGGCCAGCGGGATGCCCGTCGGGATGTTCAGGCCCGCGATGTCCTCGTCGGAGATGCCGTCCAGGTGCTTGACCAGGGCGCGCAGCGAGTTGCCGTGCGCGGCGACCAGGACCGTCTTGCCGTCCAGGAGGTCCGGGACGATGCCGTCGAACCAGTACGGGAGCATGCGGACGACGACGTCCTTGAGGCACTCCGTCTGGGGGCGCAGCTCCGGCGGGAGAGTCGCGTAGCGGGGGTCGGAGAACTGCGAGTACTCCGCATCGCGGTCAAGGGCCGGCGGCGGGGTGTCGTACGAGCGGCGCCAGAGCATGAACTGCTCCTCGCCGAACTCGGCCAGGGTCTGCGCCTTGTCCTTGCCCTGGAGGGCGCCGTAGTGGCGCTCGTTCAGGCGCCAGCTGCGGTGGACCGGGATCCAGTGGCGGTCGGCAGCCTCCAGGGAGAGCTGTGCCGTGCGGATCGCGCGCTTCTGGAGCGACGTGTGGACCACGTCGGGGAGCAGGCCGGCGTCCTTGAGCAGCTCACCGCCGCGGACCGCCTCCTTCTCGCCCTTCTCGTTGAGGTTGACGTCCACCCAGCCGGTGAACAGGTTCTTCGCGTTCCACTCGCTCTCGCCGTGGCGGAGGAGGATCAGCTTGTACGGTGCGTCGGCCATGCCCCTGAGCGTAATCGAACCGCCGGGCGCCCCGCGCGCCCGGCCGGGGCGTGGACTCAGGCCCCGCCGCAGCAGGATCAGTTGACGGTATCTGCTAATCCGCTGGCTCCCCGAGCCATCGTGATCGTAATGTGCAGTCGTCGCTAGAGACGCTTACACGTGGACGCTTGCACACGCTGTTCGCGCGCCTGCCTGATCTGTGGGGGAAACCGATGTCGCTCGCCGCCATGAGACGTGCCGCAAGAGAGTCCGTCTCGGGGCTGCCCCGAGAGTTCTGGTGGCTGTGGACCAGCACCCTCGTCAACCGGCTCGGCGCCTTCGTCGCCACCTTCATGGCGCTCTATCTGACCCTGGACCGGGGCTACTCCGCGACGTACGCCGGGCTCGTCGCCGCCCTGCACGGGCTCGGCGGAGTCATCTCCTCGCTGGGCGCGGGCGTCATGACCGACCGGCTCGGGCGGCGGCCCACCCTCCTCATCGCCCAGTCCTCCACGGCGCTCTCCGTCGCCCTGCTCGGGTTCATGAAGGACCCGCTGGCCATCGCCGCCGTCGCCTTCCTGGTCGGTATGGCCAGCAACGCCTCCCGGCCCGCCGTCCAGGCGATGATGGCGGACATCGTGCGGCCCGAGGACCGGGTGCGGGCCTTCTCGCTCAACTACTGGGCGATCAACCTCGGGTTCGCGATCTCCGCCATGGGCGCCGGCTTCATCGCCGAGTTCAGCTATCTCGCCGGGTTCCTCATCGAGGCCGCCATGACCATGGCCTGCGCGATCGTCGTCTTCGCGAAACTGCCGGAGTCGCGGCCCGTGCGCACCGCCCTGGAGAAGGACGCCGAGCCGGAGGTGGGGCTCGGGACGGTGCTGCGGGACGGGCGGTTCATGGGAGTTGTGGGTCTTTCGTTTCTTGTCGCGCTGATCTTCCAGCAGGGGTCGGTGGGGCTGCCCGTCGCCATGGGCGAGGCCGGCTTCACGCCCGCCGACTACGGCATGGCCATCGCGGTCAACGGCGTACTGATCGTCGTCCTGCAGATCCCGGTCACCCGCTTCATCGAGCACCGGGACCCGCAGCGGCTGCTGATCATCTCCGCGCTGCTCGCCGGATACGGCTTCGGGCTCACCGCCTTCGCCGGGTCGATCGGCGTCTTCGCGCTGACCGTGTGCGTCTGGACGCTGGCCGAAATCGTCAACGCGCCAACGCAGACGGGGCTTGTGGTGCGGCTCTCGCCCCTCCATGGCAGGGGGCGCTACCAGGGCATGTACACCATGTCGTGGGCCGTGGCCGCGCTCGTCGCCCCGCTGATGTCCGGCTTCGTGATCGACCGCTTCGGGGCGGATTGGCTGTGGGGCATCTGCGCCGTCATCGGTACGTTCGCGGCGCTCGGCTACTGGACGCTGATGAGGGGGCTTCCGGAGGAGGAGACCGAGGTGGGGGCGGGGGCCGTGCCGGTGGCTCCGGCTTCGCGGACCGCGGAAGGGACCGCGGAGGAGACCGCGGAAGAGGCTCCCGCAGCCGACGCCCGCGCGCGCGTGCGCCGTTGATGCGCCGTCAGGTCTGGGCATGAGATGGGGGACAGGCAGTACGCCTTCGAGGAGGAGACCCATGGCCGAGTCCCCCAACCCCGTGTTCACCCCCGAGCAGCCGACCGTGACACCAGGCCTGCCCGAACTGGTCCTGCTGGGAGCCTGCGGCTGCGGCTCGGGCTGCGGCTGCGGCTGCCAGCAGGGTGGATCGTGCCAGTGCGGCGGGAGCTGCGGGTAAGGCGCACAAAAAGGGTGTGGGCCCCCCCCGGTATTTTGGGGGCCCCCCCCTCCCGCCCGAAAGATGGCGCCCTGGCCCCGCACACCGCCCCCCCCCCCGCGCAAA
>NZ_JBHYIG010000203.1:8516-11758 GCF_042740015.1 Streptomyces sp. NPDC059037 | reverse complement strand
ACCTTGAAGTGCGGGGCACACCCTGACGCCCGAGAAGGAGGCCTCAGGCCCCTTCCACAGGCGCCCCCGCCTGCTGAATCTCATCCGCGTGCTCACCGGTGACGAGGTACACGACCCGCTTGGCCACGGAAACCGCGTGGTCGGCGAACCGCTCGTAGTAACGGCCCAGCAGCGTCACGTCCACGGCGGTCTCGATGCCGTGCTTCCACCGGTCGTCCATCAGGTGCTGGAAGAGCGTGCGGTGCAGCAGGTCCATCTCGTCGTCGTCCTGCTCGAGCTGCAGCGCGAGATCGACGTCCTTGGTGATGATGACCTCGGCGGCCTTCGCCATCAGCCGCTGCGCGAGCTGCCCCATCTCCAGAATCGTCGCGTGCAGATCGCGCGGCACGGCCGACTCGGGGAAACGCAGCCGGGTCAGCTTGGCCACGTGCTGGGCGAGGTCGCCGGAGCGCTCCAGGTCGGCGCTCATCCGCAGCGACGTGACGACGATCCGCAGATCGGTGGCGACCGGCTGCTGCCGCGCGAGCAGTGCTATCGCGCGCGCCTCCAGTTCATGCTGCAGATCGTCGACCTTCTGGTCAGCGGCGATCACGCTCTCGGCCATCTTCAGGTCGGCGTCGAGCATGGCCGTGGTGGCGCGCCCGATCGCCGACCCGACGAGCCGGGCCATCTCGACCAGGCCCTCGCCGATCGAGTCAAGTTCCTCGTGGTACGCGTCCCGCATGTGGATGTCCCTCTCTAGTACGTCCCGGGGGGTGACCCCCACGCTCCCACGGTGCGGGTCGGACGCGTCCGTTTCCGACATCCCAAATGAACCGCCCCTGTCACCAAGGTGAACTATGGGCGACGGGGAGCGTCCGCCCCGGAGCGGCCCCTGCTCGGCCCCGGTCGGCCCGTTCGGTCGAAGTGAACCATCCCCGTCCCCTCGGTGAACTCTGGGCGACGAGTGTTCGAGGCCGCACCCGTATGGCTGTGGCCGGTGCGTAAAGGGCGCATAACCTGGAGGCATGGACGTGAACGCGGCGGTCGCCGCAGCGGCAGCGATCGCCGGGGTGTGCACCGGTGTCATCGCCATGCTGGCGTTCCGCTGGAGCGAGCGCGACCTGAAACGCCCCACCCGGACCTCCCTGCACACCGACCCCGTACTGCCACCGGGCGTCGACACGGTGCTCTCCGTGCTCCGCTCGTCCGCCGTCGTCCTCGACGAGGCGGACAGCGTCGTGAAGGCCAGCTCCGCGGCGTACGCCCTTGGCCTGGTCCGCGGCGGCAAGCTCGCCGTGGAGCCGATGCTGCAGATGGCGCGGGACACCCGCCGCGACGGAGAGATACGCCAGGTCGAGCTGGACCTGCCGCGCCGCGGCACCGGCCGGGGCGAGGCCCTCGCCGTATCCGCCCGCGTCGCCCCGCTCGGCTCCCGCCTGGTGCTCCTGCTGGTCGAGGACCTCACAGAGGCCCGCCGCATCGAAGCCGTACGACGTGACTTCGTGGCGAACGTGAGCCACGAGCTGAAGACCCCGGTAGGGGCTCTCTCCCTCCTCTCCGAAGCCGTCATGGACGCCTCCGACGACCCCGAGGCCGTCGAGCGCTTCGCCGGCCGGATGCAGATCGAGGCGACCCGCCTGACCAGCCTCGTCCAGGAGCTCATCGACCTCTCCCGGGTCCAGAACGACGACCCCCTGGAGGACGCCGAACCCGTCCGTGTCGATGAACTGGTGGCGGAGGCGATCGACCGCAGCCGCCACCAGGCCTCCCACAAGCAGATCACCATGGCCGCGGGCGGCACCGCCGACCTGCAGATATGGGGAAACCGCGGCCAGCTCGCGGCGGCGCTCGGCAACCTCGTCGAGAACGCCGTGAACTACAGCCCCGCCCGCACCCGCGTGGGCATCGCCGCCCGCCGGGTCACCGCACCCGGCGGGGATCTCATCGAGGTGGCCGTCACCGACCAGGGCATCGGCATCTCCGACAAGGACAAGGAGCGCATCTTCGAGCGCTTCTACCGCGTAGACCCGGCGCGCTCCCGGGCCACCGGCGGCACCGGCCTCGGCCTCGCCATCGTCAAGCATGTGGCCGCCTCGCACGGCGGGGAGGTCACCGTGTGGAGCTCGGAGGGACAGGGCTCCACCTTCACCCTGCGGCTGCCCGAAGCAGCCGCGACCCGCGACCGCGGATCCGGCCACGGCGGACTAGGCAACGACGCCGACACCGCACGGCCCGACGAGACCACAGCGTACGAACCCATCCCTGCCCCGGAGGTCCTTCCGTGACCCGAGTGCTCGTCGTAGAGGACGAGGAGTCCTTCTCCGACGCCCTGTCCTACATGCTCCGCAAAGAGGGCTTCGAGGTCGCCATCGCGGCCACCGGCCCGGACGGACTCGACGAGTTCGAGCGCAACGGCGCCGACCTCGTCCTGCTCGACCTGATGCTGCCGGGCCTGCCCGGCACGGAAGTCTGCCGCCAGCTGCGCGGCCGCTCCAACGTCCCGGTGATCATGGTCACCGCCAAGGACAGCGAGATCGACAAGGTCGTGGGCCTCGAAATAGGAGCCGACGACTACGTCACCAAGCCCTTCTCGTCCCGCGAGCTGGTGGCCCGCATCCGCGCGGTCCTGCGCCGCAGGGGCGAGCCGGAGGAGGTCACCCCGCAGGCCCTGGAGGCGGGCCCGGTCCGGATGGACGTCGACCGCCACGTGGTCACGGTCTCCGGCTCCAAGGTCGACCTGCCCCTGAAGGAGTTCGACCTCCTGGAGATGCTCCTGCGCAACGCGGGCCGCGTGCTGACCCGCATGCAGCTCATCGACCGCGTCTGGGGCGCCGACTACGTGGGCGACACCAAGACCCTCGACGTCCACGTCAAGCGCCTCCGCGCCAAGATCGAGCCGGACCCGGGGGCGCCGCGCTACCTGGTGACGGTGCGGGGCCTCGGCTACAAGTTCGAGCCGTAAACCGCGGGTGCGGCTGCCCCGAATTGGTGTCTCCGGCGTGCCTGCGGCCCGACGGACGGAGTCCGGCGCAGCACTCCGAAGCCCGCGAAGCGGTGCGAGGGGTGCGTCAAGAAGAGGCTCGAGCCGGACCCGGGGGCGCCGCGCTACCTGGTGACGGTGCGGGGCCTGGGCTACAAGTTCGAGCCGTAAACCGCGAATGACGCCGGAAGGGGGGGGGGCCCGCCGGGGGGCCGCCCCGCCCGCAGGGGGGGGGGGTTAAAAAAAAAAAGATACCCCCAAAACAGCGCAAGACGGGGGA
>NZ_JBHYIG010000203.1:3018-8506 GCF_042740015.1 Streptomyces sp. NPDC059037 | reverse complement strand
GGCCGCCGCCCGGGCGGTACCCCCTCGGTGTCCCCGCCCTTCCGTATGCGTACGTACGCCGATCAGTGCTCGGCGGCACCCTCGCCGGCGCCGTGCGAGGCGGCACCGCCCCCGGCCGGCGTCGAGGCCGCACCGGACGGGCTCTGCGACGCCTGCTCCGAGGGGTTGGTGGAAGCACCCTCGGTGGCGCCCTCGGAGGGCTCCGTGGACGCGCTGCCCGACGGCTTCGTGGACGGCTTGGTGTCCGGCGCCTTCGGGACCTCGCTCGGGCCCCACTTCTTGAAGTAGCTCTCGGCCGGGATGACGAAGGTCTGCATCTTCACGTCGCCGGTCTTGCTGAAGGCGAAGGTGACCGGCTGCGCGTCGCCGTCCTTGACGGCCTCGCGGCTGCTGGGCAGGACGGCGGACGCGTTGTCCTTGCCGCCGATGATGACCGAGCCGCCGGCCGGGATGGTCAGCGGACCGCCCGCCTTGGAGCTCTTGTCGTCCTTGCCCGGCGTGATCTTGGCCTTCTTGCCGGTCCCGTCGACCGTGATGCCGTCCAGGGTCTGGGCGGTGGAGCCGTTGTTGAAGATCGTCGCGGCGATCACCGCGGGACCCGTCGACTCCAGGTCGGGCTGGGTGATGACCATGGCGTTCTGGATCTTGATGTCGCCGACGGCGGTCGCGGCGTTGTCCGGCTTGATCTCGTTGGTCGCGGCGTCGTTGCCGGCCCCGCACGCGGCGAGCGAGGTGAGCGAGAACGCGATGGCAGTGGCGGCGATGACGCCACGTCGAAGGCTGCGGCTCACGGCGGCGGCAACTCCTTGAACGAGAGCGGTACGGGAGGGGCGGGCGGCTGTAAAGCCGCCCTAAGGGTGTGTCAGCGGGCTTAGGTTACCGAGCCGTTCCCGCACCACCGCACCCGACCCGCCCCTAGGCACCACCAGCCTCCCCGCGGCGCCTCCGTCTCACCACCCGCTTCCCTTCTGTCACGGCGAGATCATTGTTCTCTCGTTCACCATTCACATAAGCGCCGTCAAGAGTCATCACGGCCCGCCTTGCGGATTTCCGGTAAGGAATGCATGGCGGTCCGGGGAAGTGCCGGAAATTGATCACGGGGATGGCTTGATCAATTCCGGATTCGCGCCGAACGGAGAGTCGCACCTGCCTTCCGTCGCCGAACGGAGTAGCGGAAGTTCACCGCTTGGAACCCGGCAAACCGGGACGTTCGGCCTGGTGGAGCGCTCTCGAAGGGCGTGTGACGGGCACGTTTCACCCTCCCCGGAGAGCGGCTCCCACCTGCGAATACCCCGCTCCGCTAGCCGTCCGCAGCACGTTCCTGTTGCTGTTGTCAAGCCCCGAGATATGCCCTGACCTGCGAAAACGCCATTCAGAAGAGGCCGTTCTCGTGTTAGGATGGATAGCCACGGAAGGGGTACCTGTCACATGACGTTCAAGGTTGGCGACACCGTGGTCTATCCCCATCACGGGGCCGCGCTGATCGAGGCCATCGAAACTCGCCAGATCAAAGGCGTGGACAAGACCTACTTGGTGCTGAAGGTCGCTCAGGGCGACTTGACGGTACGTGTGCCTGCGGACAATGCGGAGTTCGTCGGCGTGCGTGATGTGGTCGGTCAGGACGGGCTCGACCGGGTCTTCGAGGTGCTGCGCGCGCCGTACGCCGAAGAGCCGACGAACTGGTCCCGTCGCTACAAGGCAAATCTCGAGAAGCTCGCCTCCGGCGATGTCATCAAGGTCGCGGAAGTCGTCCGTGACCTGTGGCGTCGGGAGCGCGAGCGCGGACTGTCCGCAGGTGAGAAGCGCATGCTCGCCAAGGCTCGGCAGATCCTGGTGAGCGAGCTCGCCCTCGCGGAGAACACGAACGAGGACAAGGCCGAGGCCCTGCTCGACGAGGTCCTCGCGTCCTGATCGCGTCCTGACATACGCATACGTCTTGGCGCCATGAAATGCCGCGGTGCCCGCTGACCCTCAATGGTGTCGCCGGGCGCTGCGGCATGTTCGTACCCGAACGTATCTTCTCTTCGGGAAACCCCGAGAATCCCCCGATGCTTGCTTGGCGTGCCGGGCTCGGGCAGCTGGCTCGACCAGATGTCACGGAAGGGTCCGGTCAAGGCGTCGCGCCCGGCACGGTGTGGCCATACCCATGTCTGCCGAGCGTACAAACCTGAACGGAACCGATGTCTAGCGAATCCCGCACCGCGGTCGTGATTCCCGCCGCCGGACGCGGCGTGCGTCTCGGCCCGGGCGCCCCCAAAGCGCTCCGCGCGCTGAACGGCACCCCCATGCTCATCCACGCCATCCGGGCCATGGCCGCATCCCGCGCGGTGTCCCTGGTCGTCGTGGTGGCGCCCCCGGACGGGGCCGCCGAGGTCAAGACGCTCCTGGACGACCACGCCCTGCCCGAGCGCACCGACTTCGTCGTGGTCCCCGGCGGCGACACCCGCCAGGAGTCCGTGAAGCTCGGCCTCGACGCGCTGCCGCCCGGCATCGGAGTCGTCCTGGTGCACGACGCGGCCCGCCCCCTGGTGCCCGTCGACACGGTGGACGGCGTCATCGAGGCCGTCCGTGAGGGCGCGCCCGCCGTCGTGCCCGCGCTGCCCCTGGCCGACACCGTCAAGCAGGTCGAGCCGGGCGAGCCCGGTCAGCCCGAGCCCGTGGTGGCCACCCCCGAGCGGGCCCGGCTGCGCGCCGTGCAGACCCCGCAGGGCTTCGACCGCGACATCCTCGTGCGCGCCCACGAGACGGTCACCGACAACGTCACGGACGACGCGAGCATGGTCGAGCAGCTGGGCCTCCAGGTCGTCGTCGTACCCGGCCACGAGGAGGCCTTCAAGGTGACGCGCCCCCTCGACCTCGTCCTCGCCGAGGCCGTGCTCGCCCGCAGGAGGGCCAACGATGGCTTCTGAGACCCCGCCGGTCGTCCTGCCGCAGGTCGGCATCGGTACCGACATCCACGCCTTCGAAGAGGGCCGCGAACTGTGGTGCGCCGGCCTCAAGTGGGAGGACGAGGGGCCCGGCCTCGCCGGGCACTCCGACGCGGACGTCGTCGCGCACGCCGCCTGCAACGCGCTGTTCTCCGCTGCGGGCCTCGGCGACCTCGGCGCGCACTTCGGCACCGGCCGCCCCGAGTGGTCCGGCGCCCCCGGCATCAAGCTGCTCGCCGAGGCCGCGCGGATCGTCCGGGACGCCGGATTCACCATCGGCAACGTGGCCGTGCAGGTGATCGGCCCCCGGCCCAAGATCGGCAAGCGGCGCGACGAGGCGCAGCAGGTGCTCTCCGAAGCCGCGGGCGCGCCCGTCTCCGTCTCCGGGGCCACCACCGACGGGCTCGGCTTCCCGGGCCGGGGCGACGGACTCGCGGCGATCGCCACGGCTCTGGTGGTGCGTACGTCGCACTGACGGCGACAGCGGGTAGGTGTGTAGGGCCCGAAGTGCCGTCGAAGCAGTCGAAGTAGAGGAGTGGACTTCCATGCCCGCCGAACTGTCCGAGAAGCTCAAGGCCCGGCTCGACTCCCCGGTGTTCGTCGCCGTCGCCACCATCCAGCCCGACGGCAGCCCCCAGGTGTCACCGGTCTGGGTGAAGCGGGACGGCGACGACGTGCTGTTCTCCACCACGATCGGCCGCCGCAAGGAGACCAACCTGCGGCGCGACCCGCGCGTGACGGTGCTGCTGCAGCCCTTCGACGAGCCGTACACGTACGCCGAGATCCGCGGCGAGGTGAGCATGACCACCGAGGGCGGGCAGGAGCTGATCGATGAGCTCTCGCTCAAGTACACCGGTCTGAAGTACGTGGAGTTCAACCCGCGGTCCGTGCACGACGCGCCCCGCGTCGTCGTCCGTGTCACCCCGCGCAAGGTCGTCGGCCGGATCTGAGTCCGGCGCGCGTCTGATGTGAGCCGACGTGAGTCCGGGCGCATGTCACAGTTCCGTGCCCTGTTGGCCCAGGAGGTCGCAGGGCACTGTCCTGCGCCCACTACCCTGGTGTGGTGACGATTCGCCTGTACGACACCAGCGCCCGGCAGATCCGTGACTTCAGCCCCCTCGTCGAAGGCTGTGTCTCGATCTACCTGTGTGGCGCCACGGTGCAGGCCGCCCCGCACATCGGGCACATCCGGTCGGGGCTCAACTTCGACATCATGCGGCGCTGGTTCGCCCACCGCGGCTACGACGTGACGTTCATCCGCAACGTCACGGACATCGACGACAAGATCATCCGGAAGTCGGCGGAGCAGGGCCGGCCGTGGTGGTCGATCGGCTACGAGAACGAGCGGGCCTTCAACGACGGCTACGACGTCCTCGGCTGCCTGCCGCCGACCTACGAGCCGCGGGCGACCGGGCACATCACCGAGATGATCGAGATGATGCGCGGCCTGATCGAGCGCGGCCACGCGTACGAGGCGGACGGCAACGTCTACTTCGACGTGCGTTCCTTCCCCGGGTACCTGGAGCTGTCCAACCAGGAGCTGGACAACCTCCTGCAGCCCGAGGGCGAGGGCGAGACCGGCAAGCGTGACCAGCGGGACTTCGCCATGTGGAAGGCAGCCAAGGAGGGCGAGCCGTCCTGGGAGACCCCGTGGGGCCGCGGCCGTCCCGGCTGGCACCTGGAGTGCTCGGCGATGGCGCACAAGTACCTCGGCCGTGAGTTCGACATCCACGGCGGCGGCATCGACCTGATCTTCCCGCACCACGAGAACGAGATCGCGCAGGCCAAGGCCTTCGGGGACGCGTTCGCGCGGTACTGGGTGCACAACGGCTGGGTCACCATGAGCGGCGAGAAGATGTCGAAGTCGCTCGGCAACTCGGTGCTCGTCTCGGAGATGGTCAAGACGTGGCGCCCGATCGTCCTGCGCTACTACCTGGGCACCCCGCACTACCGCTCGATGATCGAGTACTCGGAGGAGGCGCTGCGCGAGGCGGAGTCCGCGTTTGCGCGGATCGAGGGCTTCGTGCAGCGGGTGGTGGAGAAGGCCGGGGGAGTGGTCGAGCCGGCCCCCGAGGTGCCGCCCGCCTTCGCCGACGCGATGGACGACGACCTGGGCGTGCCGCAGGCCCTCGCGATCGTGCACACCACCGTGCGGCAGGGCAACAGCGCCCTTGCCGCCGACGACAAGGAAGCCGCCGTGGCGCGCCTGGCCGAGGTCCGGGCGATGCTCGGGGTCCTCGGCCTCGACCCGCTCGACCCGCACTGGGCCGGCGAGGGCGACCGCGGCGAAGACCTGCACGGGGTCGTCGACACCCTCGTACGCCTGGTGCTCCAGCAGCGTGAGGCGGCGCGCGGACGCAAGGACTGGGCGACCGCCGACGCCATCCGTGACCAGCTCAACCAGTCCGGCCTCGTCATCGAGGACGGCCCCTCCGGACCGCGGTGGACGCTCGGCCCGCGCTGAGCGCTCTGACCTCGTGATGTGGCCGCCCGGGGGCCCGGGGGGCGCGTTTATTTATTTTTGATTAATCTGGTGTTTTTTTATATTATGGTTGCCGCGT
>NZ_JBHYIG010000203.1:0-3008 GCF_042740015.1 Streptomyces sp. NPDC059037 | reverse complement strand
GCTGCGCCGTGACCCGCACGAGCGGGGGGGGGCGCCCCCCGCGCCCCGGGGGGGGCGGCGGGCCCCGGGGTGCGCGCTCGCACGGGGGTTGGGGCCGCCGGGCCCCGGGGGCCCCACACTTCATTACGTACGCATACGCATCCGCGCCCGCGTACGTGCACACTTCATAGACATACGCAGTAGGCGTGCAGCCGCACGCGACACGACAGACAGGTAGGTCATGGCCGCTAACAACCGCCGCATGTCCGGCAAGAAGGGCGCGCAGGTCGGCAGCGGCGGAAATCGACGCCGCGGCCTTGAGGGCAAGGGCCCGACGCCGCCCGCCGAGGCGCGCAAGGGACATGTGAAGAACCGCCTCGCCAACGCGAAGGCCAAGCGCTCCGCGTCGTCCCCCGGCGGCCGCCGTCCCGTGAAGGGCCGCGGCGGCAAGGGCAGCTCCGAGATGGTCGTCGGGCGCAACTCCGTCGTCGAGGCGCTGCGCGAGGGCGTGCCCGCGTCGATGCTCTACGTCCAGCAGTTCATCGACAACGACGAGCGGGTGCGCGAAGCGCTGCAGCTCGCTGGTGAGCGCGGCGGCATCCACCTCATGGAGGCGCCGCGTCCCGAGCTCGACCGCATGACGAACGGTCTGAACCACCAGGGGCTCGTGCTCCAGGTGCCGCCCTACGAGTACGCGCACCCCGAGGAGCTCTCCGCCGCCGCGTACGACGCGGGGCAGGACCCGCTGATCGTCGCGCTCGACGGTGTGACGGACCCGCGGAACCTCGGCGCCGTGGTGCGTTCCGTCTCCGCGTTCGGCGGCCACGGGGTCGTCGTTCCCGAGCGGCGTGCCGCGGGCATGACCGCCGGTGCGTGGAAGACGTCCGCCGGTGCGGCGGCGCGGACGCCGGTCGCCCGCGCGACGAACCTGACGCGGGTCCTTGAGGCGTACAAGAAGGAGGGGCTCGCCATCGTGGGCCTCGCCGCGGACGGGGAGCACGAGGTCGGCGACCTCGAGGCGCTGTCAGGACCCGTGGTGGTCGTCGTCGGCAGCGAGGGCAAGGGCCTCTCGCGCCTGGTCGGCGAAACGTGCGACTACCGCGTGCGGATCCCGATGCCGGGTGGCACGGAGTCCTTGAACGCCGGTGTCGCGGCGGGTGTGGTGCTGTACGAGGCCTCCCGCCATCGGGCGTAGATCGCTCTCAGACGCCGGAGGGGCCGGAGACGGCCCCTCCGGCGTTTTTTGTGGAACGGTGCACGTAGGGCGATCTTTGACGCGGTCCGGACATTTCCACACGGTCAAGGCAGTGTCCTAACCACACATCACTCGGTTAGATGAGTGTGGACACCAGAACGCCCCGCAATTCCACGGGGGGAAGCTCGTCAGGGTTCGACGAAGCTCCCGCGCTGAGCATGGTGAAGGTGCCGAGCGACCCGGCCCAGGTCATCGTGAATCACGCGAGCTTCCGCGTGCAGCTTCCCGCCGCGCAGTGGACCCAATCCCCGCGTATCGCCCGGCACTTGAGCAATGCCGGTGACACCATGCGCATCCCCGCGGTCGGCTCCGCCGCCCGGCGCCGCGCGCCCGTCGTCTGGAGCGGGAGGTCGGAGCCGGGCGACCCCGGAGCGACCGGACTGCTGCAGGCGGTGCGCGGCACCGGCGTGCACCAATCGGCCGCGGGCGGCGCCGACCCCTTCGACGACGGGGGTGCCACCCAGGTCATCCCGCGCATCGACCTCGACGACGACCTCGAGGTCACGCAGGCCACCCCCGCCGTCATCGGGCCCCGCAAGGCCGACTCCGGCACCCGGCTGCTCCCGCAGATGCGGATGCCGGGCAGCGATCTCGACGAGCGGGAGCAACTCCCGTACGACGACGACGATTTCGAGGAGAGCGGCGAGGCCCCCGGGCGGCGCCACGGGGCCACGTGGACATCAGCCGCTGCCGCGGCGGGCGTGCGGCACGCCTATTACCCCGGGCGGCGGATGAACCTCGGTGTCGTGCTGCTCCCGCTGCGCGTCTTCCTCGGGTTCATCTCCATCTACGCCGGCATGGGCAAGCTCTGCGACCCCGTCTACTTCGACGGCGGCGAGCGCGGCTCCATGGTCAAGTGGCTGAACTCGCTGCACCCCTGGGCGCTCGCCGAGCCGCTGCGGGACTTCGCCCTCCAGCATCCGGTGGGCGCGGGGCTCTGCATCGCCTTCCTGCAGATCATCGTCGGCGTGCTCACGGTGCTCGGGCTCTGGCAGCGGGTCGCCGCCAGCGTCGGCGTACTGCTGTCCGCCGCGCTCATCGTCACCGTCAGCTGGAAGACCGTCCCCGCCTATGACGCGCCCGACATCATCTATCTGGCCGCCTGGTCGCCGCTGATCATCGCCGGCGCGCCCGTCTACTCCATCGACGGACGCCTCGCCGGCGAGGCCTGGCGGACGCTCGGTCCCCGCGTCGACATCTGGGAGCTGCGGCGGCGTGTGCTGCGGCGCGGCACCCTCGTCGCCGCGCTGGTCGTCGGCCTGACGCTGCTGATCGGCTCCATGCTGGGCGGCGCCGTGCGCGACGCCGACCGGGTGACCGTGCCCGGACCCGGCGAGGCGCCGCGCAACGAACTGCCCGGCTCACCGCTCCCCGGTGAGCCCGGCAAGAAGCAGCAGCGCCAGCGCCACTCGCAGAGCCCCACGGCCTCCCAGGCGCCGACACAGGGCAGCTCCGCGAGCCCCACGCAGGGCGCGGGCACGACCGCTCCGGGTGAGGCGCGCGAGACCGGCACCGTCGGCTCCGGGCAGCAGCCGACCCAGACGCAGGGCACCGGGCAGGCTCCGCCGCAGCAGTCGTCGCCGGAGCAGCCCCCGTCGTCCACCGGCGCGGGCCCGACGTCCAGCGGCAGCACCGGGGCGCCGGAGGGCGGCAGCACCGGCGGCAACGACGGGCTCGTGGGCGGTCTGCTCGGCGGGGGCGGGTGACCGGTCCTGCGCCGTGTACGTACGTGACTGGGGCCCGCACCTGTCTCTTATACACAACTCAGAGCCCA
>NZ_JBHYIG010000202.1:0-18239 GCF_042740015.1 Streptomyces sp. NPDC059037 | reverse complement strand
GGCTGACCGTAATTCACCGGCTCCGCCGAGTTCGTCCTCAAACGCCCGACGGGCTGAAGAGGGTGGGCGGGCAACTGCCGGGCAGTCGGGTGGGCGGGCGGGAAAGATCCGCCGCGAAGCGGCGGTTTCGGGAAGGGGCGGGGTTGGGGAAGAAGAACGCCCCTACGCCACCGCCGTCACCGCCCCGGCCACCGTCGAGTCCACCGTCCTCGCGGCCACCACCCCCGAGGCAGCAGAATCCGAACCCCCGGCCGCCCTCGCCGTCCCCCAGGCCGGACAAGAAGGACTCGTACTGCTCCGCCGCATAGGCGTGGTCGACCCCGCCTCGCTGGACGACTACCGCTCCCACGGCGGCTACACCGCCCTCCGCCACGCCTTCGCCATCGGCCCCGCCGCCGTCATCCGCGAAGTCACCGACTCCGGCCTCCTCGGACGCGGCGGCGCCGCCTTCCCCACGGGACGGAAGTGGCAGGCCACGGCGTCCCAGGCGGATCACCCCCACTACCTCGTCTGCAACGCGGACGAGTCCGAGCCCGGCACCTTCAAGGACCGGGTGATCATGGAGGGCGATCCGTACGCGCTCATCGAGGCGATGACCATCGCCGGGTACGCGATCGGCGCCCACCAGGGATATCTCTACCTCCGCGGCGAATACCCCCGCGCCCTCCGCCGGCTCGAGCACGCCATCACCCAGGCCCGCGCCCGCGGCCTCCTCGGCGACGACGTCCTGGGCCAGGGGTACGCCTTCGACATCGAGATCCGGCGCGGGGCGGGCGCGTACATCTGTGGCGAGGAGACCGCCCTGTTCAACTCCATCGAGGGGTACAGAGGAGAGCCCCGCTCCAAGCCGCCCTTCCCCGTGGAGAAGGGGCTCTTCGGCAAACCCACCGCCGAGAACAACGTCGAGACCCTCGTCAACGTCCTCCCCGTCCTCACCATGGGCGCGCAGGCGTACGCCGCCATCGGGACCGAGAAGTCCACCGGGCCCAAGCTCTTCTGCGTATCCGGAAGCGTCGAGCGGCCCGGCATCTACGAGCTGCCCTTCGGCGCCACCCTCGGCGAGCTGCTCGACCTCGCCGGGCAGCCGGACAACCTCAGGGCCGTCCTCCTGGGCGGCGCGGCCGGCGGTTTCGTACGCCCTGACGAGCTCGGCATCCCGCTCACCTTCGAGGGGACGAGGGACGCCGGGACCACCCTCGGCTCGGGCGTCGTGCTCGTCCTGGACGACACCGTTCCGCTCCCCCGCGTCCTGCTGCGCATCGCGGAGTTCTTCCGCGATGAGTCCTGCGGCCAGTGCGTGCCCTGCCGGGTCGGCACCGTCCGCCAGGAGGAGGCGCTGCATCGGATCGTCGAGCGGACGGGGGCCGCTGCCGCAGCCGACATCGCCCTGCTCCGCGAGGTGGGGCGGACCATGCGGGACGCCTCCATCTGCGGGCTCGGCCAGACCGCGTGGAACGCCGTGGAATCCGCCATCGACCGCCTGGGGGCGTACAAGTGACCGCCGTACCGCTGGGAATCCCGCGCCGCCTCGTCGAGTTCACCCTCGACGGGCAGGACGCCCGGGTGCCGGAGGGGTCGACCATCCTCGACGCCTGCCGGGCCGCGGGCAAGGACGTGCCGACCCTCTGCGAGGGCGACACCCTCACCCCGAAGAACGCCTGCCGGGTGTGTGTCGTGGAGGTGGAGGGCGCCAGGACGCTCGCCCCGGCCTGCTCGCGCAAGGCCGAGCCCGGGATGAGCGTGCGCACCGACACCGAACGCACCCGGCACAGCCGCAAGGTCGTCCTCGAACTCCTCGCCTCGTCGGTCGACCTGTCGACGACCCCGAAGGTCGCGGGCTGGCTCAAGGAGTACGAGGCGAAGTCCGAACGCTTCGGCCCGGACGCGGCCCGCCTGAACGAGGAGCCGAAGGTCGACAACGACCTCTACGTCCGCGACTACGACAAGTGCATCCTCTGCTACAAGTGCGTCGACGCCTGCGGCGACCAGTGGCAGAACACCTTCGCGATCTCCGTGGCCGGCCGCGGCTTCGACGCCCGGATCGCCGTCGAGCACGACGCGCCGCTGACCGACTCCGCGTGCGTGTACTGCGGGAACTGCATCGAGGTCTGCCCGACGGGCGCCCTCAGCTTCAAGTCGGAGTTCGACATGCGGGCCGCCGGTACGTGGGACGAGGCGGCGCAGACGGAGACGACGACGGTGTGCGCGTACTGCGGAGTCGGCTGCAATCTGACCCTGCACGTGCAGGACAATGACATCGTGAAGGTCACCTCTCCGCACGACAATCCGGTGACCCACGGCAACCTCTGCATCAAGGGCCGCTTCGGCTACCAGCACGTACAGAACCGGGACTGATCGACATGGGACGAGTCACGGAGCGCCGCCGCGTCCTCCGCATCCGGGACGGCGCCGTCAGCGAGCGGCCCGACACCCTGGTCGCGGAGGAGCCGCTGGAGATCCGGCTCAACGGGAAGCCGCTCGCCATCACCATGCGCACGCCGGGTGACGACTTCGCGCTGGCGGCGGGTTTCCTGGTGAGCGAGGGGGTGCTCGGCTCGGCGGACGAGCTGCAGTCCATCGTCTACTGCGCCGGGGCGACCGCCGACGGCTCGAACACGTACAACGTGGTCGACGTGAAGACCGCCCCGGGGCTCGTCCTGCCCGACATCACCCTCGAGCGCAACGTCTACACGACCTCGTCCTGCGGCCTGTGCGGCAAGGCGAGTCTGGACGCCGTGCGCACCACGGCGCGCTTCCCGATCTCCGACGCTCCCCCGGTCCGGCTCGGGACCGAGCTGCTCGCGGGCCTCCCCGACCGACTGCGCGCGGCGCAACGCGTCTTCGACCGGACCGGGGGCCTGCACGCGGCGGCGCTCTTCTCGGAGGACGGCGAACTCCTCGACATACGGGAGGACGTCGGGCGGCACAACGCGGTCGACAAGCTCGTCGGGCGGGCTCTTCAGGACGGCCGTCTGCCGCTGTCACGTGCGGTGCTTCTCGTCTCGGGGCGCGCCTCGTTCGAGCTGGCGCAGAAGGCGGTGATGGCGGGCATTCCGGTGCTCGCGGCCGTCTCGGCGCCCTCCTCCCTGGCCGTCGACCTCGCCGCCGAGACCGGTCTCACCCTGGTCGGCTTCCTGCGCGGCGCCTCCATGAACGTGTACGCGGGCGAGCACCGGATCGCCGTGCGGGCCGCGGCCTCCCAGGGCTGACCTGCGGCTCCCCGCTGCACGGCGGCGGGACCCCGGCCGGCGGGGAGCGCCCCCTGCGCCGGCGGGGTCCCGGCCCCGCACGGCCTGATGCTCTACGTCGCGATGCTCTACGTCGCGATGCCCTGCGCCTCGATGCCGGAGATCCGGGTCAGGAGTGCGAGGAACTGCTTCCGCTCCGTGGCCGAAAGAGGCGCGAGCAGTTCGTCGTTGGCCCGCCACGCGGCCTCGGCACAGCGGTCGAGGGTGCGCTCGCCGTCCTCCGTGATCGTGATCGCGTTCTTGCGGCGGTCGGTGGGGTCGGGTGCGCGCAGGACGAGGCCGGCGTCCTGGAGATCGTTGATGACGCCCACCAAGTCCTTGGGGTCGAGCTGGATGCTGCGGCCGAGGGCGGCCTGCGCGACGGGGCCCTGATCGGCCACGGCCGAGAGCACCACGTGGTGCCACATCTTCATGTCCTCTTCCGCGAGGGCTTCGGCGACGAGGCCTCGGCCACGGGCCGCCGTGCGGCCGAGGAGCCAGCTGGGGAGGGTGCGGATGCCGCTGGGGGCGGGCGGGGTCGTGGGCATGGGACGAGCCTATCCGAGAATCATTGGACTCCCCAATGAAAGTATGAGTATCGTTGGGACCCCCAACGATCCCCTTTCTCTGGAGATGTGCATGCGTCGCGTTCGGTACGAACACAGCGGTGGCCCCGAGGTGCTGTTCCTGGAGGAGGCCCCCGTACCGGTGCCCGGCGCGGGTGAACTCCTCGTCCGGGCCGAGGCGATCGGCGTCACGCTCCCCGTCGTCCGCAAGGTCCGCGAGTCCCGCGAACCGGTCGCACTCGGCGGCGAGATCGCCGGAGAGGTGATCGCGGTCGGCGAGGGCACGACGGCGTACGCGCCCGGCGATCGCGTCACGGGTCTCGTGTTCGGCCACGGCTACGCGGACTACGCCCTCCTGAACCAGGCCATGACCTCACCCGTCCCCGACGGAGCAAGCGCCACCGACGCGGTCGCGCTCGTCCGCAGCGGTCTCGTCGCCTACGGCGCACTCGACGCCGCACGGCCCGAGCGGGGCGAGGCCGCACTCGTCACGGCCGCGGCGAGCGGAGTCGGTCATCTCGCCCTGCAGTTGGCCCGGCTGAGGGGCGCGAGCCGAGTCGTGGGCGCCGTCTCCGGGCCCGCCAAGGCGGACTTCGTGCGCTCGCTCGGCGCCGATGAGGTCGTCACGTACGAGGAAGAGGCGTGGGGCGAGCCGGTCGACTACGCCCTCGACGCCGTCGGCGGCGAACTCCTGTCCCCCGCCGTACGGGCACTCGCGCCGCACGGGCGGCTCATCGCTTACAGCTCGGGCGGCGGCACGGTCCAGGCGTACGACCTGCTCGTGGGCGCCAAGTCGGTGATCGGCTTCCAGATGGGGCTCATCGCGCGCGGGAAGCCCGAGCTGTACGAGACGTGGCGGCAGGAGCTGTGGCGGCTCTTCTCCGGGGGCGCGCTGCGGCCCGCCGTGCACGCGGAGTTTGCGCTGGACGACGCGGCGAAGGCGCACGCGGTGATCGAGGCGCGGAGCAACCTCGGGAAGGTCGTTCTGATCCCCTGACCAGGTGACGCGCATTCACCCATCGCGCGCTTCTTGTGGGGTGCCGAACGCCCCCAGTAGCGTCTGTGGCGCACGTTGGACGTGGGATGTCAGGATGTCCAGTCACCTTGGAGGGTGGGACGCACCATGCCATCAGGTCTCCGTGTACGCCTCAGATCACTCCGATCACTCCGAACGGCCGCGACCGCGTTAACGCTCGTCACCTTCGGGGCGCTGCTGCCCGCGCCGTCCGCGCAGGCCGCCCCCGACGCCCCCGCGACGGAGTTCGAGCAGCAGGTCCTGTTCAAGGCCTCGCAGGACCCCGGGTACGCCTGTTATCGCATCCCCGCCGTCGTGAGGACGGTGAAGGGCACGCTCCTCGCGTTCGCCGAGGGGCGGGTCAACGACTGCAGCGACGCGGGCGACATAGACATCGTCGTCAAGCGGTCGCACGACGGCGGCCGCACCTGGAGTCCGCTCCAGGTCATCAACGAGGGCGCGGGCGACACCCACGGCAACCCCGCGCCGATCGTGGACCGCAGGACCGGCCGCATCGTCCTGGCGGAGACGTACAACACGGGCCGCACGGACGGGCAGAACTGCGCCGTGCCCTGCGACCGCACCCCGCACCTGCAGTACAGCGACGACGACGGCCGCAGCTGGTCGGCGCCGCGCGACCTGAGCGACCAGATCCTCCCCGAGGACTGGAACTCCTGGTACGCGACCGGCCCCGTGCACGGCCTCCAGCTGACCCGCGGCAAGCACGCGGGCCGGCTGGTCTTCACCGCCAACACCGAGACGTGGGACGGCAGTCGGGTCACCGCCAACCACGCGGCGCTGATCGTCAGCGACGACGGCGGCAGGAACTGGAAGATCGGCGCCAAGGACTCGTACCCGATACCGAGCGACGGCACGTTCCGTCAGAAGCCGTCCGAGATGACGATCACGGAGCGCCCCGACGGGGCGGTCTACGTCAGCGGGCGTGAGCAGGACGGCACCGATCTCGGGCATCGCACCCACACGATCAGCCGCGACGGCGGAGACTCCTTCGCCGCGCCGTTCAAGGCCATCCCCGACCTCTACACACCCCAAGTGCAGGGCGCCACGCTCCAGTTCGGCAAGCGGATGCTGCTCGCCTGTCCGGGCGACCCGGACCGCCGCCGCACCATGCAGATCCGCTCCTCGTACGACGGCGGCCGCACCTGGGACAGCGTGGACCGCGGCACGACGGTCACCACGGACTGGTCCGGCTACTCGGACCTGGTGCGGGCCGACGACGCGCACGTGGGTCTGCTGTACGAGGGCGGGGCGGTCGACGCCCGCGACGAGATCCGCTTCGCGCGCTTCACCGAGGACTGGCTGCAGCCGCGCCGCGGCCCGGACCCGACGACCGCCGACCGTGCGCCGCGGGCGAAGCCCGCCGCCGTGCTCGGCGGGGCGGCGTCGACCGAAGGCCGCTTCGGCAAGGCCGTCGCCTTCGACGGCACGGACGACGCCGTCCGGCTGCCCTTCCGAAGCCAACTCCCCCTCGACACAAAGGACTTCACCGCATCGCTGTGGTTCCGCTACTCCGCGACCAGCGGTGAGCAGCCGCTGCTCTGGATGGGCGGCATCGGCACCAATCAGCCGCAGGTGTGGCTGCGCGGTGAGCCCGCGAGCAACCGTGTCACGGGCCTGATCACCACGCGTGACGGGGCGACCCCGCCCAGGTCGGCCTCCGTGCGCACCACGGGCGCGTACAACGACGGGCAGTGGCATCACATCGCGCTGCGCAGGGGCGGCGGGCAGCTGACGCTCTCCGTCGACGGTACGCGGATCAGCACCGCCGATGTGCCGGGCACGGTCACCCGGAATTCGGGGTACGGCTTCCATGTCGGGCAGCGGGTCGACAGCCGCGCCCATTTCAGCGGCTCGATCGATGAAGTGCGCGTCTACGACAGGGCGCTGAGCGACGCGGAGCTCGCGGAACTGGGGACGGACGGGGCCGCGAAGGCTCCTGTGACGCGGGACACCGTCGCATGGCTCCCCATGGACCACATCCGCGCGAGCAACTAACGTCCCGCTCGTGCCCGCCGACCGAGCTCCCCGCACCGGCTGGGGCGCGCGCAGGACCACGCTGGTCCTGCTGCTCGCCCTGGTCTGTGCGGCCGTGCTGCTCACCGCCCTCCCGGACGACCGGCAGGCCGGTCCGGCATGCGAGGCGCGCACGGTCTCCTCCTGGTCGGCCGACGAGCGGACCACGGGGGCGTTCGCCCGGTACGGCGACGACACGGCGCGCGCGGACGACTGGACCGGCGGGGACGGCACCCACTCGGTGCGTCTCCCGGACGGGCGGCTCCTGTGGCTGTTCTCCGACACCTTCCTCGGCCAGGTGCACGCGCCGCCCAACCCGGTCGGCCAGCCGCACACCTGGCGGGACACGACCGCGCCGATGGTGCGCAACTCGGCCGTGGTGATGTCCCGCTCGGGCACGCTGCAGCGCACCCTGCCGGCCCCGCTCTTCCCCGACCCGGCGCCGAACCAGTGGCGCTGGCCGGTGGCGGCGCAGGTGGAGCCGCGCTCCCCGGGCTCGGCGGACGACGTCGTACGCGTCCTGCTGTGGACCCGCGCCACCGGGACCGGGCCGTGGATCTACGGCGTGCCCACCGGCACCGAGGTCGCCACGCTCTCGCTGCCCGATCTGCGCGTCGAGGGCATCGTCAAGGTCTCCGACCAGCAGTCGGTGCCGGACCCCGACAAGCGCGTGCTCTACGGCACCACCGCGATCGACGACGGCGGCTGGACGTATGTGTTCGGCGGCAATGACGGGCAGGCGGCCGCGCGTCCTGCCTCGCACGCGTACGTCGCGCGGGTGCCGCAGGGCAGGCTCGCGGAGCCCGCCGCGTGGCGGTACTGGGACGGCAAGGGCTGGACGAAGGACGGGAAGCCGCGGTCGGTGCTGGGTGACGGTGAGCGCAAGGGTGTGGGCAGCGCGTTCACCGTGGTGCGCGTGAAGGGGACGTACGTCCTGTTCACGATGGCCGCGGGCACCGAGGGCCTGACCACCGTGACCTCCTACTGGGCCTGCTCGCCCACCGGCCCGTGGCGCGGCCCCACGAAGAGCTTCGCGCCGCCCCTGCCCAAGGACGGCGCGGTCCGGCAGGACGTGGCCGCGTACAACCCGCAGGCCCATCCGGCGCTCAGCGAGAACGGGCGGCTGCTGCTCAGTTACGACGTCAACTGGCTGGACGCGGTGCCCGCGAGCGCGCAGGCGAACGTCAGCCGGAACGTGTCCCTGTACCGACCGCGGTTCGTGTCTCTTCGGATCGCGACGGCTCGCTGACGAAGTCCTCCAGATCGCGCGAGCGCCGCTTGGCGATCACCGCGCAGACCATCAGCTGCATCTGGTGGAAGAGCATCAGCGGCAGCACGGCCAGCGAGGCCTGGGCCCCGAACAGGACGCTGGCCATGGGCAGTCCGGCGGCCAGGGACTTCTTCGACCCGGCGAACTGGATGGCGATCCGGTCCCCGCGGCCGAAGCCGAGCCGCTTGGCGCCGTACCAGGTCAGGGCGAGCATCGCGGCGAGCAGCACCGCCTCGACGCCGAGCAGCGCGACAAGGCGCAGCGGGGTCACCTGGTGCCAGATGCCCTGCACCATGCCCTCGCTGAACGCGGTGTAGACGACGAGCAGGATCGAACCGCGGTCGACGAGGCCGAGGACCTTCTTGTTCCTGGCGATGAAGCCGCCGATCCAGCGGCGCAGGAACTGCCCGGCCAGGAACGGCACGAGGAGCTGCAGCACGATCTTCATGACCGAGTCCGCGGAGAACCCGGCCCCGCTGTTTCCGAGCAGCGCGGCCGCGAGCAGCGGGGTGAGGACGATGCCCGCGAGCGAGGAGAAGGAGCCCGCGCAGATCGCCGCGGGTACGTTGCCGCGCGCCATGGAGGTGAAGGCGATCGACGACTGGATCGTGGACGGCACGAGGGTCAGGAAGAGGAACCCGCTGTAGAGGGCGGGGGTCAGCACATACGGGACGAGTCCCTTGGCCGCGAGCCCGAGCAGCGGGAAGGCGAGGAACGTACAGGCGAGGACGGTGACGTGCAGCCGCCAGTGCTTGAGTCCGTCGAGTGCCTCGCGGGTGGAGAGCCGCGCCCCGTAGAGGAAGAAGAGCAGCGATACCGCCGCGGTGGAGGCCCCTGAGGCGATGTCGGCGCCGGTGCCGCGCGCGGGAATCAGCGCGGCGACGCCCACGGTCCCGAGCAACGCCAGGATGTACGGGTCGATCGGCATCCAGGAGGGCCAGCTCGGGCGTTTCACTTCGCTCCATCGGTTTCGGTTCAGATCGTGCCCTCTTGATGGTCCTCCTGATCGCCGCGATCGGGAATCCCGTACACCGCTCTGACTGTCATCACGTATCGCGATGGGCGGGGCTAAGCTCGGGAGCATGTACGACCCCGCGCAGCTCCGTACGTTCCTTGCCGTGGCCCAGACGCTGAGCTTCACGCAGGCCGCCCGGCGGCTGAATCTGCGCCAGTCCACGGTCAGCCAGCATGTGCGCCGCCTGGAGGACGCCACCGGGCGCCAGCTCTTCGCCCGTGACACGCACTCCGTGGAGCTGACGGAGGACGGCGAGGCGATGCTCGGCTTCGCGCGGCGGATCCTGGAGGTGCACGAGCAGGCGTCGGCGTTCTTCACCGGGACGCGGCTCGGCGGGCGGCTGCGGTTCGGGGCGTCGGAGGACTTCGTCCTGACCCGGCTCACCGACATCCTGGAGTCGTTCCGGCACGACCATCCCGAGGTCGATCTGGAGCTGACGGTCGAGCTGTCGGGCACGCTGCACGAGCGGCTGGATGCCGGGAAGCTGGACCTCGTCCTGGCCAAGCGGCGCCCGGAGGATCCGCGCGGCGAGCTGGTCTGGCACGACAAGCTCGTCTGGATCGGCGCCGAGCGGCTGCGGCTCGACCCCGAACAGCCGGTGCCGCTCATCGTGTTCCCGCCGCCGGGCATCACCCGCGCGCTCGCGCTCGAAGCCCTGGAGCGGCGCGGCCGTGCCTGGCGGATCGCCTGCACGAGCGGCAGCCTCAACGGCCTGGTCGCCGCCGCCCGCGCGGGACTCGGCGTGATGGCGCACTCCCACGGACTCATCCCGCCGGGCCTGGTCCGCGTCCCGGAGCGGGCGGGCCTCCCCGAGCTGGGCGCGGTCGACTTCGTGCTGCTCCATGGGGAGCGGCGGGCGTCGGCGCAGGGGGCGGCGGACGCGCTGGCGGCGGCGATCCTGGCGGGCGGGGACCGGTTGCAGCGGCGGCGCTGAGCAGTGCCCCGAAGGGGGCGCGGGGAACTGCGCGACCAGCCACGACGCACCCGCAGATATGCACCGCAATTCCCGCGGAGCGCTCAGCGCGGGAACGGCCGGTAAGTGAGCTGTTTGACGCGGCGGATGAACGGCGCCGTCTCGACGTGCTGGACGCCGTCCAGGTGGCCGAGCCGCCCGCTGAGGTAGCGGTAGAGCGAGGGGATGTCGTGGGCCACGGCGGTCGCCATGATGTTGGACGCCCCCGCGACGGCGCTGGCATGGGCGATCTCCGCGTGGGTGGCGAGGGTCTTGCCCACCGTGTCCAGGGCCCAGGGGGCGGCGGTGATCCAGAGCATCGACCCGACGTGGAAGCCGACCAGGGCCGAGTCGTACTCGATGTCGATGTAGATAGCGCCGGACGCGAGCAGCGCGGCGAGGCGGCGCTTGACCGCGGACTCCGAGCGTCCGGTGGCCTGTTGGAGCTCGGGGTAGGTCGCGCGGCCGTCGCGTTCGAGCGCGGCGACCAGCGGTTCGTCCTCCGGGTCGATGCGCAGCGGCCCTTCCGCGCGGTCGGTGCCGGGCCAGGCCGGGCGCAGGGCGGCGGCCTCTTCCTCGGCGAGCGGCCCGTGCTTGATCAGCCAGCCGTTGGGGCCGCCGAAGAAGCGGTGCAGCATCTGCTGGGCGCGGATGTCGACGATGTGCGGGGTGCGCGGGAGCTTGCCGAGCAGCAGTTCGTCCTGGTCGCTCTGGCTGCGCGGCCGGGTGCAGCAGACGACTTCGGTGCCGCCGGACGTGAGGCCGATCCATGAGGTGTCGGGGCGGCGGGCCAGCGCGGCCGCGATGGCCTCGGCGCCGTCGGGGGCGCAGCGCAGGCGCAGCATCCACTGCTCCTGGCCGAGCCGCTCGTGGTCCCGTACGGCGACGACCCGCAGACCGCCTTCGGAGACCAGCTTGCGGTAGCGGCGGGCGACCGTCTGGTCCGAGACCCCGAGGACGGCCGCGATCCGGCTGAAGGGGGCGCGCCCGTCGATCTCAAGCGCCTGCAGCAGCTGGGCGTCGAGCGAGTCGGACACGCGAGATGTGGAGGATTCCCTTGGCCTGATGTCCATCAGTGTCGGTTTCCTTCGGTCTGCCGCTGGTGATGGCCGGGATCGTCCGGCGGCATCCCATCGTACGAGGCACGCAGATCCGTCGTACAAGGAGTTGAGGATGCGTACATGGGGGCCGCTCACCGCGGTGAGCCTGGGGACGTTCATGCTGTTGCTGGACGTGACGATCGTGGTCGTGGCGCTGCCCGACATGGCGCGGGCGCTGAACGCCTCGCTGAGCGATCTGCAATGGGTGATCGACGGCTACGCGCTTGCGCTCGCCGCGCTGCTGCTCGGGGTGGGGGCCGCGGCGGACGTACTGGGACGGCGGCGGCTCAACGTCGCGGGCACCGCGCTCTTCGCGCTGGCCTCGCTCGGCTGCGGGCTCGCGTCGAACGCGGACGTCCTGGTGGCCGCCCGCGCCCTGCAAGGGCTCGGCGCCGCCGCGATGTTCGCCACGACGCTGCCGCTGCTCGGCGCCGCCTACCAGGGCCGCGACCGGTCCGTGGCGCTCGGCGTCTGGGGCGCGGTGAGCGGCGCCGCGGCGGCGATGGGGCCGATCGTCGGCGGGCTGCTCACCGAGGGGCCCGGCTGGCGGTGGATCTTCTTCGTGAACCTGCCGGTGAGCGTGGCGTCGATCTGGCTGACGCTGCGGGTGGTGCCGGAGTCGAAGGGCCAGGCAGGGCGCCGGGTCGACTGGGCGGGTACGGCGACGTTCGCGCTGTTCGCCGGAGCCCTGACGTACGGGGTGGTGCGGGCCGGATCGGAGGGCTGGACGTCGGCGGCCACCACGGTGACCCTCGCCGTCTCGGCACTCGCCCTCGTCGGCTTCGTGGCCGTCGAACGCCGGGTCGCGCACCCGCTGCTCGACCTGGGGCTGCTGCGTATGCCCGCGTTCACGGGCGTGCTGCTCGGCGCGATCGGCTACAACGCCGCCGCCTTCGGCCTGATGCCCTATCTCTCCATCTGGCTGCAGACGGTGCTCGGCATGAGCCCGGTGACCGGCAGCCTCGTGATGCTGCCGCTGGCCGCGATGTCGTTCGTGGTGGCCGCGGTCGGCGGACGGATGCTGCACGGGGTGCCCGCACGGCTGACCATCGGCGTGGGCCTGCTGCTGATCGGCGTCGGCGGGATCGCCCTCGCGGTGCTCGACGCCGGGTCGTCGTGGGGCGCGCTCATCCCGGGGCTCACGGTCGCCGGGATCGGCACGGGCCTGGTCGCGCCGGGCCTCGCGGGCGCCGCGCTCGCCGCGGTGCCGGCCGCGAACTCGGGGATGGCGGGCGGCGCGGTCAACACGTTCCGGCAGCTCGGGTACGCGCTCGGGGTCGCCGTCTTCGGCACGGTGCTCACCTCGCGGATGCAGGACTCGCTGGGCCATGACGCGGCTCACACCCTCGCGGGCGGCGGCGCCGAGGCACTCCGTGGGACCCTCTCCGAGCACACCGTGCGGGCCGCGTTCGCCTCCGGTCTGAACGCGGCGGCGGTCGTCGCGGGCGCCGTGGGTCTGGTCGCCGGAGTGCTGGTCCTCGTCATGGTGCGGTCCGCGCGCAAGGCGCCGGAGGGTGAGGTTCCGGCGGTCGAAACCCGCATCCCCGCAGGGCAGCCGCAGCCGTAACCGCTGCGTACAGATTCGGTGGAGATTACGCCACCGAAACTTACTCAACCGTAAGTATTCTGTCCCGCCTCTCCCCTTGTGGCCGGATTTCAGCGGCTGACCAGCGTGGATGGTACGTACCGAGGGGTCGGTCACCCCTCTCCCGCCGGGCAGCATGGTGGGGTACCGTCACCGGCGCTGTGCGGAGCGCCACAAGGAGCATCATTGCGCGAGTTCACGAACCCTCCGATGGCGTCGGCGCCGCTGGTGGGCGGCCTTGCCGACGTCGTGTTCGACCATGCCCTTGAGGATCCGCTCCACGTGGCCCTCGGCCGCAAGACCGATGGCGAGTGGCGTGACGTCACATCGGCCGAGTTCCGCGACCAGGTGATGGCGCTCGCCAAGGGGCTGCTCGCACAGGGGGTCCGTTTCGGCGACCGCGTCGCCATCATGTGCCGCACCCGCTACGAGTGGACGCTGTTCGACTACGCGCTGTGGACCGTCGGCGCCCAGGTGGTGCCCGTCTATCCGACCTCGTCGGCCGAGCAGGTCTTCTGGATGCTGCACGACGCCCAGGTGTCGGCCGCCATGGTCGAGCACGAGGACCACGCGATGACCATCGGCTCGGTGATCGACCGGCTGCCGCAGCTGCGCAGGCTGTGGCAGCTGGACGCCGACGCGGTGGGCGAACTGAACCGGGCGGGCCTGGACATCGACGACGAGGTGGTCAACCGCCACCGGCGCGCGGTCACCCCGGACTCGATCGCCACGATCATCTACACCTCGGGCACCACGGGCCGCCCCAAGGGCTGTCTGATCTCCCACGCGAACTTCATGTTCGAGGCGGACACGGTCATCCAGCGCTGGGAGCCGGTCTTCCACTCCCGGCGCGGCGACGAGGCGACAACGTTGCTCTTCCTGCCGCTTGCGCATGTCTTCGGGCGGATGGTGCAGGTCGCGGCGGTCCGCGGCGGGGTCAAGCTGGGCCACCAGCCGAGCCTGAACGCGGCGGCGCTCATCCCCGATCTGGCCGCGTTCCGGCCCTCGTTCATCCTGGCCGTGCCGTACATCTTCGAGAAGGTCTTCAACGCCGCGCGGCGCAAGGCGGAGAAGGGCGGCAAGTCGGGCCCCTTCGACAAGGCCGTGGAGTGCGCCGTGCGGTACGCGGACGCCATGGAGGCCAAGGCCTTCGGCACAGGACCCGGACCTTCGGCGGCCCTGAGGATGCAGCACCAGCTCTTCGACAAGCTCGTCTACTCCAAGGTGCGCGAGGCGATGGGCGGCCGGGTGCGGCACGCGATGTCCGGCGGTTCCGGGATGGACCGCCGCCTCGGCCTGTTCTTCGCGGGCGCGGGCGTGACGATCTACGAGGGGTACGGCCTCACCGAGTCGACGGCCGCCGCGACCGCCAACCCGCCCGAGCGCACCCGCTACGGCACGGTCGGCCAGCCCATCCCCGGCACGACCGTGCACATCGCGGACGACGGCGAGGTCTGGCTGAGCGGCGGCAACGTCTTCCAGGGCTACCTCAACGACCCCAAGGCCACCGACGCGACACTGCACGAGGGCTGGCTCGCCACCGGCGACCTGGGCGCGCTCGACGAGGACGGCTACCTCACGATCACCGGGCGCAAGAAGGAGATCCTGGTGACCTCCGGCGGCAAGAGCGTGTCGCCGGGGCAGCTGGAGGAGCGGGTGCGCGACCATCCGCTGGTCGCCCAGTGCATCGTCGTCGGCAACGACCGCCCCTACATCGCGGCGCTCGTCACGCTGGACGCCGAAGCCGTCGAGCACTGGCTGAACATGCGCCGCAAGCCGCCGATGTCGCCGACGGACCTGGTGCGTGATCCGGATCTGGAGACGGAGGTACGGCGGGCCGTGGTGGCCGCCAACACCCTTGTCTCACAGGCCGAGTCGATTCGTACGTTCCGGATACTGGCCCACCAGTTCTCCGAGGAGCACGGGTTGCTCACGCCTTCGCTGAAGCTGAAGCGTAAGGCCATTGAGACCGCCTACTCGGCTGAGGTAGAGGCTCTCTACCGCGCCTGATTCCGTGCTTCAAGGCCGCCGCTTCGCGGCGGATCCTTCCCGCCCACCCACCCATCACGGACATCTGATGGTTCGTCATTTATTGGTGCGTCAGTTATTGACGGTTCATCAGGTCACGCACAGAATCAGCCCCACTTCGACGGAGGGGGCTCGACCCGTGTCGCGATCGATCCGCACCTGTGCCCGTACCATCACCGCCACCGTGGCCGCACTGCTGCTCGCCACCGCCTGCAACTCCGCATCGAACAGCAGTGGTTCGGGCGGAGGCGACAAGGCCGGCGGCTCCACCCGCGGCGTCAGTGCCGACTCCATCAAGGTCGGCGGAATCGTCTCCATGACGACGGCGAGCGGCTACAGCAAGAAGGACACCGACCTCGGCGCCAAGGCCCGCTTCGACCGGGCGAACGCCGACGGCGGCGTACACGGACGGAAGATCGACTACCTGGGCGCGGAGGACGACGGCCAGGACCCCGGGAAGAATCTCGCGGCGGCGCGCAAACTCGTCCAGCAGGACAAGGTGTTCGCCATCGCGCCGATGAGCTCGGTCACCTTCTCCGGCGCCGACTTCCTCCAGAAGCAGAAGGTGCCGACGTTCGGCTGGGGCACCATCCCGCCCTTCTGCGGCCCCAGTTACATGTACGGCTTCGGCGGCTGCATGGTGCCCATGCCGGGCGGCACGATCACCCAGAGCTGGCCCGAAGGCCTGAAGAAGGTGACGGAAGGATCGAAGGGCAAGTCCGTGGCGATCCTCGCCAACGACAACGACGCGGGCACCTTCGCCATCCGCACCTACAAGCAGAGCTTCGCCGCCGCCGGCTACAAGGTGACGTTCGCCAAGTCGACGGTGCCCGCTACCTCGGTGCCCAGCGACTGGTCGGCGTACACGAAGGAGATCCTGCGCTCGGACGGCGGCGAGGCGCCCGACGTGGTGGTCTCCGTGATGCAGACCCCGTACAACATCGGCCTGTTCACGGCCGTCAAGCGCTCGGGCTTCCAGGGCGTGCTCACCGACCCGACCGACTACGACCCGGGCCTGCTCGCCAAGAGCGCGACGAAGAAGGCGCTCGACGGCGTGCACATCCTGCTCTCCTTCCAGCCGTTCGAGCAGAACACTGCGGCGATGCGGCAGTTCAAGACCGACATCAGGAAGGCGGCGGGCAAGGACGTCCCGCTCAACATGCACATGATGACCGGCTATATGTCGGCCGACCTCTTCCTCGCCGTCGCCGAGAAGGCGGGCAAGGATCTGACGGTGTCCTCCTTCCAGAAGGCGGCGAACGGCTTCTCGGACAAGGGCACGATGGTCGGCGACCGCGCCCTGCCCAAGGGGCAGAAGGAATCGTTCGGCTGCGGCGCGCTCGTCCGGCTGAAGGGCGGCAAGTACTCGGTGTCCGCGCCCTTCAAGTGCTACGAACCCATCCCCTTCAAGTAGCAAGCAGGGGGCGTCTCACCTCATGTCGGACCTCCTCGGCTTCATCCTGAGCGGTCTCGTGTCGGGCGCGCTCTACGCGCTGCTCGCCACGGGCCTCGTCCTGTCCTACTCCGCGTCCGGTCTCTTCAACTTCGCGCACGGCGCCACCGCCTACCTCTGCGCGCTCGCCTTCTACGAACTCCACTCCGGCTTCGGCTGGCCCGCCGTGCCGACGGCCCTGCTCCTCGTCTGCGTGGTGGCGCCCGCGCTCGGCTGGGGCCTTGACCGGCTGATGTTCCGCAAACTGGCGCGCGTGGGCGAGACCGCGCAGATCGTGGCGACGATCGGGCTGCTCGTCGCGCTGCCCGCGCTCGGCCTGTGGATCGTGGAACTCCTGGAGGACGCGGGCGCTTCCGTGAAACCCGCCGAGAACCAGTTCGGTCTTCCGGGCGTCGGGCCGAGTCCCGCCAAGTCCTGGCAGCTGATGGACGGCGTCGGCATCGACTCCGACCAGCTGATCACGTGGGTGGCGACGGCCGTGGTCGCGGTCGGCCTGTGGGTCCTGATGCGGCACACACCGCTGGGGCTCCGGCTGCGGGCCGCGGTCGACAACCGCTCGCTGGTGGAGCTGCGGGGCATCAGCGCGGACCGGCTCTCGTCGGTGGCGTGGATGCTGTCGTCGGGGCTCGCGGGCCTTGCGGGTGTGCTGGCGACTCCGTTGCTGGGGTTGTCATCGCACGACTTCACCCTCTTCCTGTTCGTCTCCGCGACGGCGGCCGTGCTCGGGCGCTTCATGTCGATCCCGCTGGCCTTCGCGGGCGGGCTCGGGCTCGGGGTGCTGCAGAATCTGGTCGCCGGGTACGCCGACTTCGCGGAGAAGATCACGGGGTTCCGTACGGCGGTCCCGTTCCTGATCCTCTTCGCCGGGCTGCTCCTGCTGACCCGGCGGCAGCGCACCGCGGGCACGGCGGCGGCGGACGCACCGCCGATCGACTATCTGGCGGGGCGTTCTTGGGCGCGGCGGTGGGGGCCGTGGGCGGCGGGAGCGGTCCTGCTCGCCGTCTCCTTCTACACGGTCACGACCCCCTTCTGGAGCGGCATCCTCGCGCAGGGTCTCGCCATCTCCGTCGTCTTCATCTCGTTCACCGTGGTGACGGGGCTCGGCGCGATGGTGTCCCTGGCGCAGGCGACGTTCGTGACGGGGGCGGCGCTGGTGGCCGGTCTCCTGATGAGCCACGGCTGGCCGTTCATCGCGGCGGCGCTGGTGGGGACGTGCGGGGCGGCGGCGCTCGGGGCGCTGGTCGCGCTGCCGGCGCTGCGGCTGGGCGGGCGTTCACTGGCCCTCGCCACGCTGGCCCTTGCCTTTCTCGCCGATCAAGTCCTCTTCCAGATGGGGTGGTTGAGGAACGGTGACACGGGGTGGGAGATACCCCGGCCGGTCTTCGGCCCGGTGGACCTGACGGACGACCGCGCGATGGGCGTGGCGATGGTCGTCCTGGTGACGGTCGCGGTGGCGGCGCTCAGCGCGCTGCGGGGGTCGGCGACCGGGCGGGCGATGCTGGCGGTGCGGTCCGCTCCGGCGGCGGCGATGGCTTCGGGCGTGTCGGTGGTGCGGACGAAGTTGCTCGTCTTCACGCTGTCGGCGGGTCTTGCCGGGTTCGGGGGTGTGATGTACGCGTCGTTCAACACGCGGATCACGGCTACGGACTTCACGGCGATGACGGGTCTTGTGTGGCTGGCGGTGGTGGTGGCCGCGGGGGTGCGGAGGCCGCAGTTCGCGGTGGTGGCGGGGTTGGTGTTCGCGGTGATGCCGCATGTCCTTGCGGACTATGTGACGGAGTCGGTGCAGGTGCCGGTGATTCTGTTCGGGCTTGCGGGGTTGGCGCTTGCCAATGATCCGGATGGGTACTGTGCGGCGGTTTCGGTGCGGATGCATCGGCGGCGGGTGGGGGTGGCCGTCGATCACCGGCTCCGCCGAGTTCGTCCTCAAACGCCGGACGGGCTGAAAACCCTGGCAGCTGCCGGGCAATCGGGTGCGCGGGCGGGAAAGATCC
>NZ_JBHYIG010000201.1:0-18438 GCF_042740015.1 Streptomyces sp. NPDC059037 | reverse complement strand
GTGTTCTCTGCCCCCCCCCCGGCCCCTCGGGGTTCTCCGGGAGTTCCGTTCGAGCGAGGTTCCCCGATCGCGTGATCACTCGCCCGCAATCACCCAGTCAAGCGACAGGCGCCCCCGGAATATCACGACACATCGGTACGGTTCCGCAATGACCTCGACATCGAGTGAATCCCGTACGTTCCGACCCGAAGTCCGTACGTCCGAAGCGCCCCCACGCCAGGCGGACGCGCCACCCGGTGTCGCCGGCAGCCGTGCCTTCGCGCTGCTTCTGGTCATCACGGGGGCAGCGGGTCTCCTTGCCGCGTGGGTCATCACGCTGGACAAGTTCAAACTGCTCGAGGACCCGAACTTCACGCCGGGCTGCAGCCTCAATCCCGTTGTCTCGTGCGGCAACATCATGAAGAGCGAGCAGGCGTCCGCCTTCGGGTTCCCCAATCCGATGCTGGGCATCGCGGCGTACGCGGTCGTGATGTGTATCGGCATGGGCCTGCTGGGCCGGGCCCGCTTCCCGCGCTGGTACTGGCTGTCCCTGAACGCGGGCACGCTCTTCGGGGTGGGGTTCTGCACCTGGCTGCAGTACGAGTCGCTCTACTCGATCAACTCGCTTTGCCTGTGGTGCTCTCTGGCCTGGGCCGCCACGATCGTCATGTTCTGGTACGTGACGTCGTTCAACATCCGTAACGGCCTGCTGCCCGCGCCTTCCGGGCTGCGTACGTTCCTCGGCGGATTCACCTGGGTGCTTCCGGTGCTGCACGTCGGCGTGATCGGGATGCTGATCCTGACCCGCTGGTGGGACTTCTGGACCAGCTGAATATCGGGGAATTGCTGCGACCGGGGGAATTCTGCGCTGATGCCGCCTGCGGGATCGTTTCCCGGTCATGAAGACGACTACTCGAGGAACTCTTGCGGCTCTCGTCACCTGCGTGGCCGCCGCGACCGCGTCGGCGGCTCCGGCCGAGGCCGCGGAGGACGTCCCCGTGGCCATCCCGGTCAACGGCCTGGAATGGGCCCTGGACACACAGGTCCCGGAGATCAGCACCGGCGTTCCGATCCCCAGGCCGGGCGTGCCCGACCGCCCGAAGATCGGGGAGGACCGGCTGTTCCCCGACCCGTCCCTGCCGCAGGTCCCGTTCGGCACCGTACTGCCCGCGACCCGGGTGGCGGCGCCCCTGTCCGACGCCCTCGGCGATGCCGGGCTCGACCAAGTCGACGTCGACGCGCTCGACGTCACCGCACCGGAATCGGACCTGAACACCTCGACACCTGGGGCCTCGATCGGCGCCCCCCTGACCCGCCCCCGGCGCGACCGCATGGGCCTCCCCGGGACGACGGTTCCCCATGCCGCCCTGCACGCACCGCTGTTGCAGACGACGCCGGCAGCCATGGTCGGCCTCACGTAAGTGACACAAAAGCCCCCGGCGGTGGTCGCCGCCGGGGGCTTCGCGTTGAGGGTCAGCGGCCGTAGCCCTTGCCCTTGCCACCGTCGCTGTTTGCGCAGCCGTTCGCGAACGCCGGGTTCAGCACCCCGATGACGTCCACGGTGTTGCCGCAGACGTTGGCCGGGACGTGGGCCGGGACCTGGACGAGGTTCCCCGACAGGACGCCGGGAGAGCCGACGGCCTTGCCCTGGGCACCCGCGTCCGCCGCGGCCAGACCGGCCCCACCGAGCACCACGGCGCCCGTGCCGAGAGCGACGCCGGCTGCCTTCGCGATGCGAGACATCACGTTCTCCTTTGCATTGACGAGTACGGGCGCATGGACGCGCCCGTACTTTCCTTTCAACGGCGCCGCTGACAGCGGGTAACGGAACTTATAGGTACATCATTGGCGAAATCGGCCGTGAGGCCGTGTCCACCACAGGGGAGAGCCGTTGCGCAGAACATGACTTCAACACGACGCATCCTTGCCGCCGTCGCTCTCGCCGCCGGGGCCTCGGCCCTGGCCGCCCCCGCGGCGAACGCCGCCACCGCCCCCATCTCCCCCATCGACACGATCGACGGGCTCGCCAGGACCGGGATTCCCGAGGAGCGCCGGGACAAGGTCCCGACCATCGCCGGTCACGTCGGCAGGCTGAGCGAGCTGGCCGCGCCGGCCACGGGCTCCGTCCCCGCGGTGAAGTAGCCGGCGTGCGGGGCCGGGCCGGTCAGAGCTCGGCCCCCGTGGCGCTCAGCGCGTCGGTCACCGGCTGGAAGAAGGTCTCGCCTCCCGATGTGCAGTCGCCGCTGCCGCCGGATGTCAGGCCCACGGCCGCGTCGCCGGAGAACATGGCGCCGCCGCTGTCGCCCGGCTCGGCGCACACATCCGTCTGGATCAGGCCGTTGACGATGTCGCCGTTGCCGTAGTTCACCGTGGCGTCCAGGCCGGTCACCGTGCCCTCGGAGGTCCCCGTGGTGCTTCCGCTGCGGGTCACCTGCATGCCGACGCTCGCCTCCGCGGCCTGCGTGATCTCCTGCTGCGAGCCGTTCTGCAGGTCGACCGAGCTGGGCGCCTCGGTGGCCGGGTCGTCGTACTTCACCAGGGCGAAGTCGCTCTCCGGGAAGACCGACTCGACGACCGTGCCGAGCGGTTCGGCGCCTGCCTGATCACCGGTCCAGGTCTGCGATGCGTTGCCGCAGTGGCCCGCGGTGAGGAAGGCGGGCTCCCCTTGCAGGGTGACGTTGAACCCGAGCGAGCAGCGTGAGCCGCCGCCGAAGATCGCGTCCCCGCCCTCCGCGAACGGCTTGAACTCCCCCGCCGACCGCTTGACGGTCACCATTCCGTCCATGCTCTCGGCGGCCGCGTTCAGCTGGGCCAGGCCGTTGCGCGTGACGGTCCGGTCCGCGATCACCGACACCTTGTTGGTCTTCGGGTCGATCGACCACGAGGTGCCGGGCACCGCGGCCTTGTCGCTCAGCGTCCCGGTCGCGGCCTTCAGCTCGGCGGTGCTGTTCTCCACCACCCTGGCCACCGCGCCCTCGGCCCGCACCCGCTCGGCGGAGCTCTCGTCGGTGACGTTCATGACCAGTCGGCGCTTCTCGCCGTCGTAGAACCAGCCCGCGCCGCCGCCCCCGAGGTCCGCCGCGAGCGACGTACCGACCCGGGCCGCCGAGCTTTGGGTGTACGCGCGTGCCTCCTGGTCCTGCTGGTCCTTGGCGCCGCTCGCGTTGGCGTGCGGGAGCAGCGTCGCCGCGGCGGCGATCGCGACGGCACCCGCCCCTATCAGCGCACCGGTCCTCTTGTTGACCCGTCGATGGCTCAAGTCACTGACCTCTCATGAGTGTTGGGCACACCGGGGGCACGAGGGACTGGCGGTCCCGGTGTGACCGCTGATGCATCCACGTACGTATGGGAGGCGCGTGGGACTCAATGGGGGCGCACGCGGAGGGCGGAATAATTCCCGTGCCCGCGGCCGACCGCTCGCTTAGGCTCGGTGCGCGCGCCGCGACGGCAAGGCGGTGCGCCTTTCGTCGAGCGATTCAAGTGAGGGGGCCGGGCCATGTGTGACCGCACTGCTGCCCGCGCGCCCCGGTCGCGGTACGACGTGATCCCGGTGTCTTGGTGCGCCCGGTGACGGCTGCGCGGCCGTCACCGAATCTCCGCGACGCGAACAGCTGACTCCGCACTTCTGCTCTTCCGCTCTTCCGCTGGAGTCCCTTTGGAGTCCCTTTGGAGTCCCTTTGGAGTCCCGTCCGGAAATCGCGCTGCCCTGCTCCTGAGCACACCGAAAGGCCTTGGGCCATGCGCACCAACATGCCTGCCCCGTCCACCCGTTCATCGGCGTACGTCCGCAATCTCGGCATCCTCGCCCACGTCGACGCCGGCAAGACCACCGTCACCGAACGGATCCTGTTCCTCACCGGCGCCACCCACAAGCGAGGCGAGGTCCACGACGGCACGACCGTCACCGACTTCGACGCGCAGGAACGCGACCGCGGGATCACCATCTTCGCGGCGGCCGTCAGCTGTGCCTGGGACGGCCACCGGATCAACCTGATCGACACGCCGGGCCATGTCGACTTCGCCGACGAGGTGGAGCGTTCGCTGCGGGTGCTCGACGGTGCGGTCGCGGTGTTCGACGCCGTAGCGGGCGTCGAACCGCAGAGCGAGTCGGTGTGGCGGCAGGCCGATCGGTACGACGTGCCGCGGATCGCGTTCGTCAACAAGCTGGACCGCGCGGGCGCCGATCTCGACACGGCGGTCGCCTCGATACGGGAGCGGCTGCACACGGTCCCGCTCGTGGTGCAGCTGCCGATCGGGCAGGAGGACGAGTTCACCGGTGTCGTGGACCTGCTGCGGATGCGTGCCCAGGTCTGGCACGCGGGCCGCGGCGACACGTACGACACCCATGACGCGTACGAAGTGGTCCCGATCCCCGCGGCCCTGCGCGAACAGGCGGACCAGCGGCGGCACTTGCTGGAGGAGACGGTGGCCGAACTCCATCCGGCGGCGATGGAGGAGTACTGCACGACGTCGGCGCTCTCGACAGGGACGCTGACCGCCGCGCTGCGCGATCTCACCCTCAGTGGTGAGGGCGTGGTGGTCCTGTGCGGCTCGGCCTACCGCAACCGCGGCATCGAGCCGCTGCTGGAGGCCGTGGTGTCCTACCTGCCGTCGCCGCAGGACGTACCGGCGATGCGCGGGAGCTGGGACGACGCCGTGCAGGAGCGCGCCGCCGACCCGACTGCGCCGTTCGCCGGCCTCGTCTTCAAGGTGAACGCGACGGCGACGGGACGGATGACGTATCTGCGCGTGTACTCGGGAACGATCACGAAGGGAGACACGGTGATGAACGCGGGCACGGGCCGCGGCGAACGCATCGGCCGCATCCTGCGCGTACAGGCCGACCGCCACGCGGAGTTGGACCGGGCGGCCGCCGGCGACATCGTGGCCGTGATCGGCCCGAAGTCCGCACGCGCCGGCAGCACGCTGTGCGCGCCCGACGCCCCGCTGGTCCTCGAACCGCCCGCGGTGACGGCATCGGTGGTCTCCGTGGCGGTCGAGGCCCGCAGGAACGTCGACACCGGACGGCTGTCGTCGGCGCTGGCCCGCCTGGTCGAGGAGGACCCATCGCTCGCCGTGCGGGTCGACGCCGAGACCGGCCAGACGGTGCTCTCCGGCATGGGCGAACTGCATCTGGAGGTCGCGGTGGAGAAGATCCGCCGTACGCACGGCTTCGACGTCGAGGTCGGCCGCCCGCAGGTGTCCTACCGGGAGACGGTCGTACGCGGGGTGTCAGGACTGACGTACCGGCATGTCAAACAGGAGGGAGGCGCGGGGCAGTTCGCGCATGTGGTGCTCGATGTCGAGCCACTGGAGGCGCACGCCTTTGTGTTCGACTCCACGGTCGTCGGCGGCCGGGTGCCGCAGGAGTACGTCCGTGCGGTGGAGGCCGGTTGCCGGGACGCTCTCGCCGAGGGCCCGCTCGGCGGCCATCCGGTGACGGGGCTGCGGGTGACGCTGACCGACGGGGCGACCCACTCCAAGGACTCCTCGGAGATGGCGTTCCGCACGGCGGGCCGCTTCGCGCTCCGTGAGGCGCTGCGGGCCGCCGAGACGGCCCTGCTCGAACCGGTCGTCGAGCTGACGGCCACGGTGCCGGACGACGCCGTCGGGGCCGTGCTCGGCGACCTCGCGGCGCGCCGCGGCCGCGTCTCGGCCTCGACCACGCGGGCCGGCACGGCGGTCCTCACGGCAACGGTGCCGCTGGCCGAGCTGTTCGGCTATGCGTCGCGCCTGCGCGGCCGTACGCAGGGCCGGGGGACGTTCACGACTCGGCCCACGGGGTACGCGGTGGTGCCGGCCGGGGTGCTGGTTCGGTAGCGCGCGGGGACGGCCCCGCCCCTTGGGGGGGGGGGGCCGTCGTCGGTGCGGGCTGGCGAGCGTCCGGGGGCGGATGCTCGGCGGAAGTCAGACGTTGAACCGGAATCCGTAGCGCAGAGCTCCCACCTGCGGAAACGTGGGTTTGGCGGGGGTCATCCCAGCACGATCCCAGCACGGGCGTTCCATCCCGGCACCATGGGCAGCTCAGATGCCCGACCGACCTTCCTCAACGCGTCCATCCCCCTCACACCACCGACTCGTCAGTGCCTGTGTATTAACTCCTTACCTACGCTGTCCAGTCGTGTACTACCGTTGCCATGCACCGCGTGCCCTCCCCGGAGGGGGTACGCGACGTGACCCGGGGAGTACGCAATGCCCTTCGGTTCGGTGACGCAGCTCCATGGTGCGCTCCCGGCGGGAGCCATCCGGCGCCGTCACCGATCAAACCGAAGGGGACGCATTCCTGTGGTTGCCGTCGAGTACATGCCCAAGCGCCGCACCTGGGTCCGTGATGTCCTGGTTGGCATCGCGGCGAGCCTCGGCTCGAACCTGACGTGGGCTCTGGCACAGGTCGTGGTGCACCGCCTCGGCTGAGCCGGGCGGAGGGCGGGCCCCAGCGGCCCGCCCTCCTTCATTTGCGGCCGGGTAATCTGCACAACGTCATTGCGGCCCGACGGGCTTCCGCTCCGCTTCGGCGAAGTCACGAAGGACATGCCCCCACCCGCACGAGTCATCTCGTGCCTGGGGACCCTTCGTGCTCCTGCAACTGTCCGCAGCCGAGCTCGGCCGACTCATCGTGGCCCGAGCCGGATCTGCGCACCTTCCGCTCACCGAGCAACTGATTCACGAGCATTCCCGGCTCAAGGGAGGAACGGCCGGCCAGGGAGACATCGCTTCCTGGGACAACAGCGTCCCCGTAGTGGTCAAAGCTCTGCTGGACTGCGGGCTCGACGAAGTCGAGGTGCAGGTCGAGGTCGACCTGCCGCACACCAACTCCGCCGTCGACCTGGTGCTGTGCGGCCGACACCCCGGCACGGGGACGGATTCATACCTTGCGGTTGAGCTGAAGCAGGTACGGCACGCCACGGTGGACCCTCTGTGCCCCATCGCCGTCGATCTCGGGTTCGGCGACGGGAAGAACAAGCTGCATCCGGTGCGGCAGGTCCAGCGCTACTGCGAGTACATGATGCGCTACCTACCCCATCTTCGTGAGAACGAGGACCAGTTGATGGGTGTGGCACTACTCCACAACGCACGTGACGCGGACGTGGAGGCGCTGTTCGGTCTGCCCGAGACCGACCACGGCTTCCTCTACACGCTCGATGATCTGGCTCGCTTCCGACGAGTACTTACTTCGAGATTCGCTGCCGCGTCCGGGAAACGGGCGGCATCCGCACTGGAGCATGCCCGCCAGGACCCGTTGCTCAAGGTCACCGATGTGGCCCGTCAGCGCTCTGTCGTCGGTGGCGGTCTTACGCTCCTCGACGAGCAGTACGTCGCGGTCGACCGGATCACCCGGCACCTGGAGAAGACCACCCACTTCACCGGTTTCGACGTCGGGTTGTTCTACGACGCCGAAGCCGCCCACAGCCCGGCTCCCGATGCGGGCGTCAAGCGCGTCTACATCCTGCGGGGCGGCCCTGGCAGCGGCAAGAGCGCAGTAGCCCTCGAGTTGCAGCGTGCCCTCGGACTCAAGGGCCGCGAAGCCGTACTGGCAAGCGGCTCTCACGCCTACACGGAGACTCTGCGCGAGATCATGCTCAGCACGGCCCGCCGAGGGCAGACAGCGGACAAGCGCCGCGCAGCCAACAGGCTGTACCGCTATTTCAACAGCTTCAGCGAGAGCCCACCGGACAGCATCGACGTCCTCATCTGCGACGAGGCGCACCGCATGCGACGCAGCTCGACATACCGTTGGATGCCGAAGATTCTGCGAGACGACGACCGACCGCAGGCAACCGAGGTGATAAGAGCCGCGAAAGTGCCGATTTTCCTGCTCGACGATCACCAGTCGATCCGCCCGGACGAGGTGGGCACTGCCACGTATCTCAAAGAGCTCGCCGAGGACATGGGCTGCGATGTCGAAGTGACCGATCTGGAGGGCACGTTCCGAGCGGGCGGCAGCAAGCGGTACCAGCGCTGGGTCCAACAACTGCTGGGCCTTGACGCCTCCGATCCGGTGGCCTGGCGACCGGACGGGAGGATGATGCTGACGGTCGCCGACTCCCCCGAGCAGATGGAGCGGTTCATCCGGGAGCGCCATCTGGAAGGGGCCACGGCCCGTATCACCGCGGGCTTCTGCTGGCCGTGGAGCAACCCGGACGGAGAACAGCTTGTCGATGACGTACACATCGGGGACTGGCGCCGGCCTTGGAACGTGAAGCCGGAGCACAGCGTCCCGAACGCACCACGGTCGGACCTGTGGTCGACCGATCGCCGTGGTGTCGACCAGATCGGCTGCGTCTATACAGCACAGACCTTCGAGTACGACTGGAACGGCGTCATCATCGGACCCGATCTGCTCTTCCGTGAGGGGAAGTTCAAGGTGGAGCGGAGTGCTTCCTGCGATCCCGCCTTCCGGGGTCCAATCGACGACGCGATCGTCACCCGGTGCGTCCTCAACGCCTACCACGTGCTCCTCACCCGCGGCGTGGTCGGCACCGTGGTCTACGCGGTCGACCCGGCGACACACAACGAACTGCGCCGGCTCATCACAGGCGCCATCGGCATGCAGCACTACGACGGCGCCCAGCCGAAGCTCACCGCTGAAGGATCACAGCTGCCACCTGCCTACCGCAGACGGCACAGGTAACCTTGATCCCGACGTAGCTGCGGCCCGCCGGGCTTCCGCTCCGCCTGGCGGAGTCACGAAGGACATGCCCCCACCCGCACGAGATTCTTCGTGCTGCCTGGGGGCATGTCTTGCTGTTCCGCGACTCTGCCGCAGCGGTCGCCGCCGAGTGCCACTCCGGTGCCCTGTTCTTCCGCTTGACGGAGCAGTTCGTGCACGTGCACGGCCACAAGCCCGGTCCATCCGAAGTCCGCTCGTGGGAGCGGAGCATCCCCGCGCTCGCGAGCGCGCTCAACGATGCCGGTCTCGGGCAGGTGGAGGTGCTCCTGGAGTACGGACTGCCGCTGAACAGCAAGCGGGCCGATGCCGTGCTGGCCGGTGTGCACCCCAAGACGGGGCTGCCGTCTTACGTCATCGTGGAGCTGAAGCAGTGGAGCAGCGCGGAGCCGGACGACGACGATCCGTCGCTGTGCCGCATCGACTCATACGCTCGGGCGGTGCTGAATCCAGTCGACCAGGTACGCGGCTACTGCGAGTACCTCGTCTCCTTCAACGGAGCCCTGGCCAAGCACCCGGAACGCGTCAACGGCGCCGCATACCTGCACAACGCCACCGAGTTTGGCGTCGGCGGGCTTTTCGAGGCGGAGCAAAACCAGTACGGCCAGCTCTTCATCGGTGCGCGACGCAGCGAGTTCATCGCCTATCTGCGTGCGAAGCTGGCGCCGGAGTCAGGTGCTTCGGCCGCCGACGAGCTCGTCAACGGGAAGATCGGGCCGTCCAAGCAACTCATGGCGGTGGCTGCCCAAGAGGTCCGTGAACGCGAGCAGTTCGTCCTGCTGGACGAGCAGCAGATCGCGTACCGCACTGTCCTGAATGCCGTCCGCCGCGCCAAGCAATCCGACCACAAGGAGGTCGTGATCGTCACCGGCGGGCCCGGCACCGGCAAGAGCGTCATCGCCTTGTCGCTCCTCGGTGAGCTGTACCGGCAGGGCACCACCGCGCTGCACGCGACGGGCTCCAACTCGTTCACGACGACCATGAGGAAGGTCGCTGGGGCCCGGAAGCGTGAGGTGCAGGACCTCTTCAAATACTTCAACAGCTTCATGACCGCCGAGCGCAACGGCCTCGATGTCCTGATCTGCGACGAGGCCCATCGCATCCGGGAGACATCGGCCAACCGCTACACACCGGCGTCGAACCGCACCGGCAAAGCCCAGATCGAGGAACTTATCGACGCGGCACGCGTCCCGGTCTTCCTACTCGACGAGCATCAGGTCGTTCGGCCCGGCGAAATGGGCACGGTCGCGGAGATCAAGGCAGCCGCCGCGAAGAAGGGGCTCCAATGTTGGGTGGTGCCGCTGGACAGCCAGTTCCGGTGCGGTGGCAGCGACGCATATCTGCGCTGGGTGGTACGGCTGTTGGGCCTTGAGCCAGGCGGCCCGGTGGAATGGGAACCCGACGACAAGATGCACCTCACGGTCGCAGACAGCCCTCAGGAGTTGGAGGCGTTCCTCGACAACCGTCGCTCGCAGGGGTACAGCGCGCGCATGTCCGCAGGCTACTGCTGGAAGTGGACGAAGAAGGTGCCACCCGGGCAGGCGCTGCCCGCGGACGTCGTCATCGGGGAGTGGGAACGGCCCTGGAACGTCTTCGGTGATCGGTCCGTCGAGGGCGCGCCTCCGGCCGCGCTGTGGGCAACCGATCCGGCCGGTTTCGGGCAAGTGGGCTGCGTGTACACCGCGCAGGGCTTCGAGTACGACTGGAGTGGCGTCATCATAGGTCCCGACCTGGTGTGGCGCGGCGACCGCTGGGTCACCGATCGTTCAGCGTCCAAGGATCCGGTCTTCAAGATGTCCACCCCGGACGCCGATGTGGACCGGCTGATCCGCAACACGTACAAGGTGCTGCTGACGCGGGGAATGATCGGCACGGTGGTGTACTCAACCGATGCCGAGACACGCGAAAAGCTGCGGGAGCTGACCGGTGCGACCGCTGACCTCGCTGCCGTGTGATCCACTAACCCTCGTCTGGCACGGAACGCCGAGCCCGCCGACGGCAGGCCCAAGGGCGGCGCAACTCTCTCCACCACCCCGCACGAGACCGGCAATGCAAAACGGACGCCCTGCGTTCAGTAGTGATAGCGAGCCGCGAGGATCACGATCTCCTTGTCCGTGACCAGGTACACAAGGCGGTGCTCATCGTCGATCCGTCTCGACCACGCCCCGGGCAAGTGGTACTTCAACGGCTCGGGCTTGCCGATCCCCGTGAAGGGGTCACGCTTGACGTCCTCGATGAGCTTGTTGATCCGAGCGAGCATCTTGCGGTCGTTCTTGAGCCAGGACGTGTAGTCCTCCCAGCCCTGATCCTCGAAGACAAGCCTCACGCGTCACCCGCAGCAGGATCCGCCACATCTGAATCGATCAGCTCGCGCTCCGACACATTGACGTTGCTCAGGGCATTCTCGTACGCCTTGAGCAGTCGCCGTGCGTTCGCAGGCGAGCGCAGCAGGTACGAGCCCTCGCGCAGTGCCGCGTAGTCCTCGGCCGAGACAAGCACGGCGTTGCCATGCTTGGAGACGATCTCGATGGCCTCGTGGTCGTCGTTGACCTTCTTGATCAGCGGAAAGAGAGCCTTGCGGGCTTCGCTCGCAGTTATCGACATAAGCTGACTCCCTACATCAAGTGGTACCGAATAACGTACCACTCGCGGTTGCACAAACAGGGCCAACTAGGTGACGGACCACCAGAAAACCCAGCACCATCCCAGCACGGGAAACAGCAAGGGGCCGGCACCCGGAGGAGCCGACCCCACTTGACCTGCATGTTTGCCAGGTCGCCAACATGGTGTTACTTCATCCGCTCACACGTTGAAGCGGAACTCCACCACGTCCCCGTCCTGCATCACATACTCCTTGCCCTCCATGCGCGCCTTGCCGGCCGCGCGGGCGTCGGCGACCGAGCCCGTTTCGACCAGGTCCGCGAAGGAGATGACCTCGGCCTTGATGAAGCCCTTCTGGAAGTCCGTGTGGATCACGCCGGCCGCCTCGGGGGCCGTCGCGCCCTGGGGGATCGTCCAGGCGCGGGATTCCTTGGGGCCTGCCGTGAGGTAGGTCTGGAGGCCGAGGGTGCGGAAGCCGACGTGGGCGAGGGTGGCGAGGCCGGGCTCTTCCTGGCCGACCGACTGGAGGAGTTCGAGGGCCTCGTCGTCGTCCAGCTCGGCGAGGTCCGCCTCCAGCTTGGCGTTGAGGAAGATCGCCTCGGCGGGGGCGACCAGGGCGCGCTGCTCGGCCTTGAAGTCGTCGTCCGTCAGCTCGTCCTCGTCCACGTTGAAGACGTAGAGGAAGGGCTTGGTGGTGAGGAGGTGCAGGTCGTGCAGGAGTTCCTCGTTGCCCGAGCCCTGGACGATGCCCGCGGAGAAGAGCGTGTCGCCGCGCTCCAGGATCGCCTGGGCCTCCTCGACCGCCTTCACCTTCGGGGCGATGTCCTTCTTGATCCGCGACTCCTTCTGGAGGCGAGGGAGGACCTTCTCGATGGTCTGGAGGTCGGCGAGGATCAGCTCGGTGTTGATGGTCTCGATGTCGTTCTTCGGGGAGACCTTGCCGTCCACGTGGACGACGTTCTCGTCCTTGAAGGCGCGGATGACCTGGCAGATCGCGTCCGACTCGCGGATGTTCGCGAGGAACTTGTTGCCCAGGCCCTCGCCCTCGCTGGCGCCGCGCACGATGCCCGCGATGTCGACGAAGTCGACCGTGGCGGGAAGGATCTTCTGCGAGCTGAAGATTTCGGCGAGCTGGGTGAGGCGGGGGTCGGGGACGCCGACCACGCCTACGTTGGGCTCGATCGTGGCGAACGGGTAGTTGGCCGCAAGCACGTCGTTCTTGGTCAGGGCGTTGAACAGGGTCGACTTGCCGACATTGGGCAGACCGACGATTCCGATCGTGAGCGACACGTTGCGACTTCCCGTACGTGAGGGCTGTGGGTGGACGGCCCTGAGGGCCGGAGAGCGACCGTGGGGCGATCCCCCAGTCTACGGCGTGCGGGCCCGGCCCTCGTCGGCGTACCGCTCGCGGATCGAACGCTTGGCCAAGGTCGGCCAAAGGGCGTGTCCCAGGCAGGATTATCAGTATGGGTCGACCTAGGTTGGTCCGGTGGAGCAACACAGGACGCGTCCCCCTCAGCATCCGGCCCGGCCGCGGCGCACCGCGCCCCTGCCCCCGCAGGGCAGGCCCGCCGAATCGTCGGCGGTCTACCGCGCCGCGTCCCGCCCCCGCCGTCCCGCCCCGCCCTTCGTACGCAAACTGCGCATGCTGCCGCTCTATCGCTTCTACCGCTCGCTGCGCCGGATGCCCAACCCGCGTCTGACCGGGCTCGGGTCCGGGCTCTTCTGTGCCGCGACGATGTTTCTGCTCGCCTGTCTGCTGTGGCTGTTCTTCGGCAGCTCGAACGGGTCGCTCGTCGCGTACGGGGTGCTCTTCGTGCCCGTGAGCGCGCTGACCGCGCTCTGGGTGCGGCCGGTCGACCTGGTGACCGCGCCGGTCGCGGTGCCGATCGCCTTCGTGGCCGGGCTGCCGCCGGTCTCGGGGGGCAGCGGCGGCTTCGGCGGGCAATTCATGGGGATGATCACCGCGCTCGCGCTGCACGCGGGCTGGCTGTACGGGGGGACGCTGGTCGCCGGGGTCCTCGTGATCGTCCGGCGGATCAGGTTCCTGGCGCAGCGGCGGCGGGCGCGGGCCGCTGCTGCCGCCGCCGGGCCGCGGGCCCCTCGGCGGCGGATGCCCACCACGTAACCCCTACGGGCTCTAGGCCTCGCCCGCGGCCGCCATCGCCGCGCCCACGATGCCCGCGTTGTTCTGCAGCTGGGCCGGGACCAGCTCCGCGCGGATGCCCTTGATCAGGGGCAGGAACTTCTCGGCCTTGCGGCTCACACCGCCGCCGATGATGACGAGCTCGGGCGAGAACAGCATCTCGACGTGTGCCAGGTACTTCTGGACCCTGCGCGCCCAGTGCTCCCAGCTCAGGTCCTCGTCCTCCTTGGCCTTGGACGAGGCGCGCTTCTCCGCGTCGTGGCCGTGCAGTTCGAGGTGGCCGAGCTCCGTGTTCGGCACCAGGCGACCGCCGGTGAAGAGGGCGCTGCCGATGCCGGTGCCGAAGGTGAGCAGCAGGACCGTGCCCTTGTGGCCGCGGCCCGCGCCGAAGTGCATCTCGGCGACGCCCGCCGCGTCCGCGTCGTTCAGGACGGTGACGGGGACGCCGCCGAGCCGGTCGGACGCCAGGGCCTGGATGTCCGTACCGATCCAGCTCTTGTCGACGTTGGCCGCCGTGCGCGCCGTGCCGTCGGTGATCACACCGGGGAACGTGGCGCCGACCGGGCCCTTCCAGGCGAAGTGCTCGACGACCTCGCGCACCTTGTCGGCCACGCCGTCGGGCGTGGCCGGATGCGGGGTCAGGACCTTGTGCCGCTCTTGTGCCAGGTCTCCGCGGTCCAGGTCAACGGGAGCGCCCTTGATCCCGGATCCGCCGATGTCCACACCGAAGATCTGCATGGACACCACGTTACGACGCCGGACTGACGGTCACTTCTCGGCGGAGAGTTCCGCCGCCTCCGCGCGCAGGTCGCGGCGGAGCTCCTTGGGCAGCGAGAAGGTGATGGACTCCTCGGCCGTCTTCACCGTTTCCACGTCGCCGTAGCCCCGCTCGGCGAGCCACTCGATGACGCCGTCCACCAGGACGTCGGGAACGGATGCGCCCGAGGTCAGGCCGACCGTGGTCACGCCCTCCAGCCAGGCCTCGTCGATCTCGTCGGCGTTGTCGACGAGGTGCGACGCCGGCACGCCCGCCTCCAGGGCGACCTCGACCATGCGGATCGAGTTCGAGGAGTTCTTGGAGCCGACGACGATGACGAGATCGGCGTCCTCGGCGAGCTTCTTCACGGCGATCTGGCGGTTCTGCGTGGCGTAGCAGATGTCGTCGCTCGGAGGGGAGATGAGGCCCGGGAACTTCGTCTTCAGGGCGTCTACCGTCTCCATCGTCTCGTCGACCGAGAGCGTGGTCTGGGAGAGCCAGACGACCTTGTCGGGGTCGCGGACCTCGACGTTCGCGACGTCGTCGGGGCCGTCGACCAGCGTGATGTGGTCGGGCGCCTCACCGGACGTGCCGATGACCTCCTCGTGGCCCTCGTGGCCGATCAGGAGGATGTCGAAGTCGTCCTTGGCGAAGCGGACCGCTTCTTTGTGGACCTTCGTGACGAGGGGGCACGTGGCGTCGATGGTGGCGAGCTTCCGCTCGGCGGCCTCGGCGTGGACGGTCGGGGCGACGCCGTGCGCGGAGAACATGACGATGGAGCCCTCGGGGACCTCCGCCGTCTCCTCGACGAAGATCGCGCCCTTCTTCTCCAGGGTCTGCACCACGTACTTGTTGTGCACGATCTCGTGGCGGACATAGATCGGGGACCCGTACTGCTCAAGGGCCTTCTCGACGGCGATCACGGCACGGTCCACACCCGCGCAGTAGCCGCGGGGGGCGGCGAGCAGGACTCGGCGGGCAGGAGTCGAAGCAGTCATACCCACCATCGTAAGGCCGAGCCCAGCGCGTCAAAGATCGCCTTCTTGGGGAGACTGGGGGTCCGCGTTCACTTACGGAGGCGAGATGTCCGGTAACTCAGACAGTGCGGCCGATTCCGGTCCTGGTACCGGTACCGGCACCGCTGTCGAAGGGGACGGGCTTCGGCGCAGTCTCGGCTTCCGCGATCTCGTCGTCTACGGACTGCTGTTCATCGCCCCCATGGCGCCGGTCGGTGTCTTCGGGACGCTCGACGCCAAGTCGCACGGGGCCGTCGCGCTCGTCTACGTCATCGCCACGATCGCCATGGCGTTCACCGCTTTCAGTTACGCCCAGATGGTGCGGGTGGTCCCCCAGGCGGGCTCCGTCTTCGCGTACGCGCGCGTGGGGCTCGGCAACGGGGCCGGGTTCATCGCCGGGTGGATGGCGATGCTGGACTATCTGTTGATTCCGGCGGTGGCGTATCTCTTCTCCGGGATCGCGATGGAGGCGCTGGTGCCTTCCGTGTCCCGGTGGGTGTGGACGGCGATCGCGGTCCTGGTGACGACCGCGCTGAACCTGTGGGGCGTGCGGGCGGCTGCGCGGGTGGGGTTCCTCGTGCTCGCCATGGAGATCGTGGTCCTGCTCGTCTTCATCGTGTCGGCGATCGTCGTGCTGGCGCAGGACGGGGCCGAGCGGGACTGGCTGTCGCCGCTGACCGGGGACGGCTCGCAGGGGGCGTTCGCGCTGTCGGCGGTCGTGGGGGCGGTGTCGGTGGCGGTGCTCTCGTATCTGGGCTTCGATGCGATCGCCTCGTTCGCGGAGGAGGTGACGGGGGGTTCGGCGAAGGTGGCGCGGGCGGTGCTGTTCTGTCTGGCGCTCGCGGGTGTGCTGTTCATCGCCCAGACCTATCTGGTCGCCCTCCTGGAGCCGCTGTCGTCCGCGGAGCTCGCGGCGGAGCCGGTCAAACAGGGGTCCGCTTTCTACGATGCCGTCGACTCGGCGGTGGGTGACTGGCTGCACGACACGGTGGCCGTCAGCAAGGCGATCGGCGCGGCGTTCGCGGCGCTCGCCGGGCAGGCGGCGGCGGGGCGGCTGCTCTTCGCCATGGCGCGGGACCGGCGGCTGCCGCGGGCGCTGTCGCGGACGGATTCCGGTACGCCGCGGGTCGCGCTGTTGTGCGCGGCCGTGGTGACGATGGTGGCCGCGGTGTGGGCGGCTCGGCGGGACGACGGGATGGACCACCTGGTGTCGGTGGTCGACATCGGGGCGCTGACGGCGTTCGTGCTGTTGCACGCGAGCGTGGTGGGGTGGTTCGTGGTGCGGCGGCGTGAGGGGGCCTTCAGCTGGTGGCGGCACTTGCTCGTCCCTGTGCTGGGGGCTGCGATCACTGTCGCTGTGATCGTGGAGGCTGCGGGGTCCGCGCAGGTGGTGGGGTTGATCTGGTTCGCGGTGGGGCTTGTGGTGCTGGTTGCCCAGAGGGCTCGGCGGGAGTCCATGTAGCCGCCGACTGCCGCTGCGCGGTCTCTGCGGGTCGGCTCCGGACTGGGCCGCCGCTTCGCGGCGGATCTTTCCCACCCACCCACCCGATTGCCCTGCGGTGCGGGGGTGGGGGCCAGTGGGTGGCGTCGGGTCCGTGGGTCAATGGGCTTCGGGTCGGTGGGTGGGCGTTGGTGGTCGGCCTGGGGGGCGCGGGCCAGTTGGGGATGGGTTTAGGGGGCTGACGTGTCATAGGGGGCCTATACGCTCGGGGGATGGCTCTCAATACGTCTGCTGATGCTCCGTTGCCCGTGGGTGAGGTGTCTCGGCTCATCGGGGGGTGGATCGATCGGCTTGGTGCCGTGTGGGTCGAGGGGCAGATCACGCAGTTGTCGCGGCGGCCCGGTGCCGGGGTCGTTTTTATGACGCTGCGGGATCCGTCCCACGACATCTCGGTCAGCGTCACCTGCTATCGGCAGGTGTTCGACGCCGTCGCCGACGTCGTCTCCGAAGGTGCCCGTGTCGTCGTACTCGCCAAGCCCGAGTGGTACGCGCCTCGTGGGCAGCTCTCCCTGCGGGCCTCCGAGATAAAGCCGGTGGGTGTTGGGGAACTGCTTGCCCGGATCGAGCAGTTGAAGAAGAGCCTTGCCGGGGAGGGGTTGTTCGCCGCCGAGCGGAAGCAGGCCCTGCCCTTCCTGCCCCAGCTCATCGGGCTCGTCACGGGGCGCGCTTCCGCCGCCGAGCGGGACGTGCTGGAGAACGCCCGGCACCGCTGGCCCGCCGTCCGCTTCGAGGTGCGCAATGTGCCCGTCCAGGGCGTGCACGCCGTTCCGCAGGTCGTGCAGGCCGTGAAGGACCTCGACGCGCTCGATGACGTCGACGTGATCATCGTGGCGCGCGGTGGCGGCAGCGTCGAGGATCTGCTGCCGTTCTCGGACGAGCAGCTGGTGCGGGCCGTCGCCTCGTGCCGTACGCCCGTCGTCTCCGCCATCGGGCACGAGCCGGACAATCCGCTGCTCGATTACGTCGCCGATCTGCGCGCCTCGACGCCGACGGATGCCGCCAAGAAGGTCGTGCCGGACGTCGGCGAGGAGCACGAGCGGGTGCGCTGGCTGCGGGACCGGGCGCGGCGCAGCATCGACGCCTTCCTGCAGCGCGAGGACCGCGGGCTCGCGCACGCCCTCGCCCGCCCTTCCATGGAGAACCCGCACCGCATGGTCGAGGAGCGCGAGGAGCAGGTCTCGGCGCTCGTGGACCGCAGCCGCCGCACGCTCGGGCATCTCCTGGACCGCGCCGGTTCGGAGCTCACGCACACCCACGCGCGCGTGGTGGCCCTCTCCCCCGCCGCGACCCTCCAGCGGGGGTACGCGGTGCTGCAGAAGGCGGACGGCGCCGTGGTGCGCGCCGCCGACGAGGTCGCCGCCGACGAGGAGTTGCGGGCACGCGTTGCCGAGGGCGAATTCACCGTACGAACCGTACAAGTCGACATTTAGGGTGGGCACATGACCAGCAAGACGGACGAGGCCGCCGGCGCGGCGGACGCGCTCGGCTACGAGCAGGCGCGGGACGAGCTCATCGAGGTCGTACGCCGCCTGGAGGTGGGCGGCACGACCCTGGAGGAGTCGCTCGCCCTGTGGGAGCGGGGCGAGGAGCTGTCCAAGGTGTGCCGGCGGTGGCTGGACGGGGCGCGAGCCAGGCTGGACGCCGCCTTGGCCGGGCCCGAGGGTGACGGGGACGCCGAGGGCGACGGGGACGACGACCAGGGCTGAGCCCGGGTTCGCGGGCGGGGGGGGGGGGCGGGGGCGCCCCCCCCCCCCCCCCCCCCCACCGGTT
>NZ_JBHYIG010000200.1:2301-18516 GCF_042740015.1 Streptomyces sp. NPDC059037 | reverse complement strand
GGGGGGGGGGTTGGGGGGGGGCCAGCTCGGCACGCGGCGATATGGTCGCCGGGTGGACCAGCAGCCTCCTCAGCCCGCGGGTGCCGAGAATCTCGTGTGTTCCCGCTGCGGAACGGTCGCCGACGGCGAGCCGCTCACCTGGACCTGCTCCGTGGAGAACGGCACCCGCCGCTACTTCTGCGAATCCTGCGCGCGCGAGAACCTCAGAGCCATCGAGGGCCGGCTCGACTCCAGCTGGTGGTGAGTTCCACCCGGTGGTGAGCGCGAGCCACCACCTCAGGCGCGAGCCACTACCTCAAGCACCGGCCGCCGGATCGTCGGCCGCCTCCTCCTCAAGCTCCTCCTCGAACTCAAGCTCCTCCTCCAGGAAGCCCGGAAGCCACGCCTCGAGCTCGTCCCGCATCCGCACCGTCGCCCCGAGCTGACAGAGCACCCCTATCGTGCTCAACGTCACACGGTGTATCAGCAGATACGCGGGCGGCAGGTTCAGCTGCTTGCCCAACTGGTAGGCGGGGGAACGCGGATCGGCCACCCGCGCCGCCTGGCTGCGCATCCAGCCGCGCGTGAACGTGTACTCCTCGACCAGCATCGGTTCGATGATCGGCAGCAGATAGTCAAGGACCGCGTCCGGTTCGAGGTCGACCGACTCCTTGACGAAGCCCTCCTCGCACAGCATCTCGTAGACCGCGGCGGCCTCGCCCTCGAGCGTCATCCGCAGGGATTCGCCGATCGTGACGGGCAGTCCGCCGGGCAAGCGGTCCACCGTGCCGAAGTCGAGGACGCCGAGCCGCCAGCCGTCCTTCTCGTCCGGCAGCAGACGGAAGTTGCCCGGGTGCGGATCGGCGTGCAGCAGGCCCGTGCGCGCCGGGCCCGAGAAGAGGAAGCGGGCAAGCAGCTGTCCGGCCCGGTCGCGCTGCTCCCGCGTGCCGTCGGCGATCACCTCCGACAGCGGTACGCCGTCGATCCACTCCGTCACGAGCACCTGCTCGGACTGGTGCACCACCGCGGGCACCACGACATCCGGATCGTCCGCGAACTCCTCGGCGTGCGCCTGCTGTGCCTGCGCCTCCAGGCCGTAGTCGAGCTCCTCGGAGACCCGGTCGCGCAGCTCCGTGATGAGCGGCTTGATGTCCATCCCGGGGATCAGCGGCCCCAGGAGCCGGGCGAACCGGCTGAGCTGATTCAGATCGGAGAGCAGCGCCTCGCCCGCCCCCGGATACTGCACCTTGACCGCGACCTCGCGTCCGTCCTCCCACACCGCCCGGTGGACCTGCCCTATCGACGCGGCGGCCGCGGGCTTGTCCTCGAACTCCAGGAACAGCTCGCGCCAGTCCTCGCCGAGCCGCTCCTCGAGCACGGAGTGCACGGTGCTCGTCGGCATCGGCGGCGCCGCTTCCTGCAGCTTCGTCAGCGCGGCGCGGTAAGGCCCCGCGACCTCCTCGGGCAGCGCCGACTCGAAGACCGACAGGGCCTGGCCGAACTTCATGGCCCCGCCCTTGAGCTCGCCGAGCACCTTGAACAGCTGCTCCGCCGTGCGCTGTTGCAGCTCGCGCCCGACGATCTCCGCCGACTTGCCCCCGATCCGCTTGCCGAGCCCCCAGGTCGCGCGCCCGGCGAAGCCGAGTGGCAGCGCGGCCAGTTTGGCGGTACGGGTAACCGCCTTCCGGGGAAGATCAGACATGCGCCCCTCCAAGTCCCAGACAGCCGCGCCTTGTCCGGCGCCTACCCGGCCATTGTGTCGTGCGGCTCTCGGGTCCCGGCGGGGTGTTCCCCCTTATCCACCGCACCCGCCCCGCATGGGCACGTGCGATGGGGGAGCACCGGCCGTGTGTGCCAGTCGAGACCGGGCACGGAGGCCTCCCAGCGGACCCCCGCGCTCGCCGGTGCCGCCCCGTCCAGAAAGGCGAGCGCATGCGCCGCGGCCAGGCCGGCGACCGTGGTCGACAGTGCCAGATCGCACGCCGTCACATGGCGCGCACGTCCCGAACGCCACTGGGCCAGCATGCGCGGCCAGGTGGGATCCCGGTCCGCCCGCTCCAGCGACAGACAGCCCGCACACGCCGTCGCTCCCGGCAGGACGAGCGGCCCCACCACTCCGGTTCCCTCGATCACCCCCGCATAGAGATGCGGTGTCCCCGAGGAGACCAGCGCCTCGGCGGCGACCGGGTCGGGGGCATGGGCGTCGAGCCCGTCCCGCGGCGCGATGACGACGAGAGATAGGCCCGGCTCCCCTTCATCGGTCCTGCCCGGCCGGGGCGGCCGGTCGGGAGCCGAGCGCCGCACCGCCCGCCGCGCCGCCGCGTCCCGCCTGTCCCCGACCGCATCGGCGGGCTGACCTCCCGGCGCCACGTCCCACGGTTCGACGAGGCCCCCGTCCCGCACATCGACCTGCCCCACACCCGCCCCCGCAAGAACCGATGCCAGCACGGCGCCCACCCGGCCCGCGCCCCGGACCTGCACCCGCATGGCACGGCGCGCCGCCAACTTCCGCATGCCGTCGCCCGGTTCGGGAGTCACCACCGAAAGGGAGGCCAGATCGGGGCGCAGCCGGTCCATGGCCCCGCTCCGCTTGCGCAGGGCGTCGGCGGCCGGGCCGCCGCCCGTCGCGTCGTCCAGGAGCCCGGCCCTGGAGAGCCGTCGCACCAGGGTGTCCACGTGATCGTCGGGCAGGCCCATCCGCTTGCCCTCCTCACGCAGGAGCGGCAGCCCGCGTGTCCCGTCCAGGAGGTTGAGAAAGCTGCCCGTGGCCGTGTCCACCGGGCCGAGCACCAGCGCGTGCGCGGGTGCCACGCCGAACTGGACGGTGTTCAGGTCGCGCCAGCCGCGGCGCAGCGCCGGCTTCAAGATCGGATGCATGGTCGTCCCCCGTGTCCCCTGATGTCCTCCGGCGCGGTCCCCGTCCGCATCGCCGGCCGACTGCCAGAATGCCCGCCGTGGCGAACGGCCGCGGAAAGTTGTCCACAGGCAGTGGGCATTCGTCGTACTAATCGATCGCACGGGGAGCGGAACACCGCCGAACCGTCCCGGAGGCGGGACTTCCCCCGCACCCAGCGGGTAACGTCGGGGCGTGCCCGCCGACCCACTGCACCGCGCCGGAAATCCACAGCGCAGCACGACCAGCCCGCCGTCACCCGGCTCGGGGGCGAGCGCGGTCGAGGTCAGACGGAGCGCCCGCCGCCGCAGAACGGTCTCCGCGTACCGGGAGGGCGACCGCACCGTCGTGCTCATCCCCGCACGGATGTCCGAGGCGGAGGAGAAGCGCTGGGTCGACGTCATGCTCGACAAGCTCGCGGCCCAGGAGAGCAAGCGGGTCCTGGGCGACGCGGAACTGGCCGAGCGTGCCGAGCTGCTGTCCGAGCAGTACTTCGAAAGCAGGGCCAGGCCGTCGTCCGTTCGCTGGGTCACTAACCAGAACACCCGGTGGGGATCGTGCACTCCGTCGGAGGGCAGCATCCGCCTGTCGCACCGGCTGCAGGGCATGCCCGAGTACGTCGTCGACTACGTCCTCGTCCACGAGCTCGCGCATCTCCTCGTCCCCGGACACGGCCCCCGCTTCTGGCGGCTCCTGGAGGCCTATCCCCGTACGGAGCGGGCCCGCGGGTACCTCGAGGGTGTGGTCGCGGCCGACCGGCTGCCCCATTTGCCCGCCGCCCGCGTGGAGTGAACTTCCGCGGGACGCCGGGGTTGTGTACGAGGGATGGCGGGGTTGTGTACCGGGTCTGTACCGGCTTGGCTCACTGTCGGACTTTGCGGTTAGCCTGGCGCGACGCATTTACATTCGGGATGGGGGACGGTCGTTACGTATGGCCAGGGAATTCCAACGCGGCCACAAGGCCAAGATCAGTGACCTCACTTCGGGGACCGATCTGTACGTAGGTGTGCAGATCTCGGCCCCTGGACTGAGCTTCGACATCAGCTGCTTCGGCCTGGACGCGGACGAGCGCCTCTCGGACGACAGTTACTTCATCTTCTTCAACCAGCCGAAGTCTCCCGAGGAGTCGATCCAGCTCCTCGGCGCGCAGGCCGGCGACACGGAGTCCTTCCGGGTCACGCTGGACCGGATCCCGGCGAAGATCCAGAAGCTGTCGTTCACCGCGACGATCGACGGCGCCGGGCAGATGTCGCAGGTCGCCCCCGGCTACATCCGGATCGTCGCGGGCGGCGAGGAAGTGGCCCGCTACTCCTTCAACGGCGCCGAGTTCTCCACCGAACGCGCGGTGATGCTGGGCGACTTCTACTTGAAGGACGTCTGGCGCTTCGCCGCGATCGGGCAGGGCTTCGACGGCGGGCTCGACGCGCTCCTGAAGAACTTCGGCGGCGAGGTCGCCGAAGAGGAGCCCGCCGCGCAGCAGCCGCAGGCCGGCGCACCGTCCTTCGCGCCGCCCGCCCAGGCCGCGGCACCGCCCGCGTTCGGCGCTCCGGCAGGCGGCGCACCGGCACCGGCTCCCGCCCCCGCCCCGGCTCCCGCGCAGAACTTCGCGCCGCCGCAGGGTGCGACGCCGCCTCCGGCGCCCGCTCCCGCCGATCCGTCGGTGCACGCCGCGCAGACCATCGTGGCGCCCATGAACCAGCCGCCGGCCGGCGCCGTGCCGCCTGCGCCCGCCGCGCCGTACGGGCAGCCGGGCCAGCAGCCGCCGCAGCAGCCGCAGTTCGGCCAGGTCCCCGGCCAGCAGCAGGCCCCGGGCCAGACGGCACCGCCCCCGCCGGGCTACGGCCAGCAGCCCCAGGCGCCGATGCCTCCCGGGTACGGGCAGCAGCCCGCCGCCCCGATGCCGCCCGGCTATGGCCAGCAGCCCCAGGGCCAGTTCCCCGGCCAGCCCGCCGCCCCGCAGGGCGCGGCACCCCAGGGCGCCGGTGTGGCTTCCGCCCTTCAGAAGTACCGCGAGGCGCCCACCGGTCAGCGCTGGACGCAGCAGAACGAGAAGCTGATCCGCGTCGACCTCGGCATCGCCGAACAGGCCATCCTCGCCCGCCAGGGCAGCATGGTGCTCTACCAGGGCAAGGTCGAGTTCAGCTACAAGGGCGCGGGCTTCGCGGGCCGCGTCGTGGGCAACCAGACCGGCCAGGAGATGCAGCTGATGCGCTGCACCGGCCGCGGTCAGGTCTTCCTCGCCGAGGAAGCCACGCACCTGCACCCGATCGAGCTCCAGGGGGACGCGATCTGCGTCTCCGCCGAGAACGTCCTCGCGTTCGACGAGACGCTCCAGCACGAGGTGCGCAGGATCGAGGGCCACGGCATCCCCGGTGGCGCGCTGTTCGTGATGCAGTTCCAGGGCACCGGCACGGTCATCGTCAAGACGCACGGTGTGCCCGTCGTGCTGCCCGTCACGCCGACGACGTTCGCCGACTGCCAGTCCGTGGTCGCCTGGTCGGCGGCCGCCCAGGCGCTCGTCTCCAGCCAGGTGCGGCTGCGCAGCAACGCGTACGCCGGTTCCACGGGGGAGAGCGTGAACCTCCAGTTCCGGGGCGCGCCCGGCAACTTCATCATCGTCCAGCCGTACGAGGTCTGAGGGAGCCCGTCATGAATCAGCAACTCGCGGGCTTTGCCCCGGCGCCTGTCGCCGCCCGTATGGAGAACCATGGCAACCACATGCTCAAGGTGGCCATGCAGACCGGAAACGACCTCCTCGCGCGCGTGGGCTCGATGGTCGCCTACGAAGGGTTCGTCACGTACGAGCCCAATCCCCCCGCGGTCCGCCAGATCGCCAAGGAGTGGATGACCGGCGAGGGAGCACCTCTGATGAAGTGCTCCGGAGACGGCCTGCTCTATCTCGCGGACTACGGAGCGGACGTCGTCGTCATCAACCTGGCGGGCGACTCGCTCTCGGTGAACGGCACGAACCTGCTCGCTTTCGACGCGTCCCTCCAGTGGGGCGTCGAGCGGGTCAAGGGTCTGGCCAAGTTCGCAGGACAGGGCCTGTGGAACATCAAGATCTCGGGCCAGGGCTGGGTCGCGCTGACCTCCCGCGGCACCCCGGTCGTCGTCGACTGCGGTCGTGGCGACGACGAGACGTACGTCGACCCGGACGCCCTGCTCGCCTGGTCCCCGAACCTCAAGGTGAAGGGCAAGCGCAGCTTCAAGGCCGGCTCGCTCATCGGGCGCGGCAGCGGCGAGGCCTACCAGATGGGCTTCTCCGGAGAGGGCATCGTCGTCGTACAGCCCAGCGAGGACAGCACCGACCGTCTCCGGGCACGGGGCTGAGGGGGAACAACACACCATGCAGAGCCCACTTTTCGCGCACACCGAGCAGCAGACTCAGGAGCGCTACACCGTCCAGAACCCGCAGCTGCTGCGGGTCGCCCTGGAGGGCCACGACGACATCCTGGCCCGCAAGGGCGCCATGGTCGCCTACCAGGGTCTGATCGAGTTCGACGCCGAGTACCAGAGCCAGGGCAACCAGCGCGCCCGCGCACACACGGGTGAGGGCCTCGACCTGATGCGCTGCCACGGGCAGGGCACGGTCTATCTCGCCAACCTCGCCCAGTACATCCACGTAGTGGATGTGGACCGGGACGGTCTGACCGTGGACAGCAGCTATGTCCTCGCGCTCGACTCGTCGCTGACCCACCAGGTCATCGCCGTGGACAGCCAGTACGGCATCTCCGGCTCGGGCAAGTACCAGCTCAACATCACCGGTCGCGGCAAGGTCGCCCTGATGACCTCCGGGCAGCCGCTGATGATGGAGGTCACTCCCGACAAGTACGTGAACGCCGACGCCGACGCGATCGTCGCCTGGTCCAACGGTCTGCGGGTGCAGATGCAGGCCCAGACGCACTCATCGGGCGTGTGGCGGCGTCGCGGCAACACCGGTGAGGGCTGGGAGCTCAGCTTCATGGGCCAGGGCTATGCGCTCGTCCAGCCCAGCGAGCTGCTGCCGCCGCAGAACGCGGTCATCGGGCAGGGCGCCAGGGCCCAGTTCGGTATGGGGCAGCAGGGTGCCCGGGGGCAGAACCAGGGCAACGTCTGGAGCTGAGCGCTCCGCGGGATGAACCGAACAGGGGCGCGGGGATCTGGGTGCCGGCCGTGTGTGGCTGGTCGCGCAGTTCCCCGCGCCCCTTCGGGGTGCTTCTTCAGCCGCTTCTTAAAGCCGTGCCCTCGTTGCCTTCACCAGGCGTACGACCGACTCGTCGGCCACCGTCGCCACCTCGTCGTACGCGAACCAGCGCAGGTCCAGGGACTCGTCGCTGATGGCTTCGACCGCGTCGGCGGGCGCGAGCGCCGCGTACTGCACGTCCAGGTGCTGCGTGCAGGGCCCCGGGATCGGGTGCCGGTCCAGGCGGACCGGTCCGCCCGGCAGCAGCGCCATCCCCGGGATGCCCGACTCCTCCGTCGCCTCCCGCAGCGCCGCCGCGGCCAGCGAGGCGTCGCCCGGCTCGCAGTGGCCGCCCATCTGGAGCCACATCTGCAGCTTCTTGTGCAGCGTCAGGAGCACGCGGCCGCGTGACGGGTCGATCACCAGCGCGCTCGCCGTCACGTGTCCGTCCGTGCAGGCCTTCCACATGCCGTCGTCGGGGTGGGCGGCGAGATGGTCCAGGTAGTACTGGCGCAGCTCTTCCTGGTCCTCGTAGCCCTTCAGCACAAGGACCGCGTCGTCGTACAGGTTCACTTGTCGCTGTCGTCCTCGTCCTCGGTGTCCTTGGCGTCCTTGGCGTCCTTCTTGAGGTCCGGCTTCGCGGCGCCGCCGCCCGCCGCCTCGCCCAGCATCTTGTCCAGCTCCGAGAAGTCCAGCTGCTCGTGGTGCACAAAGCCGTCCGGGTCGTCCAGGTCGGAGGCCGTCGGCAGCATGTCCGGGTGCGCCCACAGGCCGTCGCGCCCGTCCACACCACGCGCGTCCGTGAGCGAGGCCCACAGGCGCGAGGCGTCCCGCAGCCGGCGCGGACGCAGCTCAAGGCCGATCAGCGTGGCGAAGGTCTGCTCCGCGGGGCCGCCCGTCGCACGGCGGCGGCGCAGCGTCTCGCGCAGCGCGTCGGCCGACGACAGACGCGGCTTGGCGGCGGCGTGCACCACGGCGTCCACCCAGCCCTCGACGAGCGCCAGAGCCGTCTCCAGACGGGCCAGGGCGGCCTTCTGGGCGGGCGTGTCCTCCGGCTGGAACATGCCCTGCTGGAGCGCCTCCTGCAGCTGCTCCGGGTTCTGCGGGTCGAGCTGCCCGACCACGTCCTCCAGCTTGGCCGTGTCGACCTTGATCCCGCGCGCGTACCCCTCGACCGCGCCGAACAGATGCGAGCGCAGCCACGGCACGTGGGCGAAGAGCCGCTGGTGGGCGGCCTCGCGCAGGGCCAGGTAGAGCCGCACCTCGTCCTTGTCGATGCCCAGGTCCTTGCCGAAGGACTCGATGTTCACGGGGAGCAGCGCGGCCTTGCCCGCCGGGCCGAGCGGCAGGCCGATGTCGGTGGAACCGACGACCTCGCCCGCGAGCACGCCCACGGCCTGGCCGATCTGCTGGCCGAACATGGCGCCGCCCATGGAGCGCATCATGCCGATCAGCGGGCCCGCCATGGCCTGCATCTCCTCGGGCAGCACATCGCCCATGGCCAGACCCACGCGCTCGGCGACCGGGTCGACCAGCTCCTTCCACACCGGGAGGGTCGCCTCGACCCACTCGGCGCGGCTCCAGGCCACGGCCACACCGGAGCCCGACGGGAGCGACGTCGCGTCGTCCAGCCACAGGTCGGCCAGGCGCACGGCTTCCTCGACGGCCGAGCGCTCGGCAGGGCCGACGCTGGCGTCCTTGACGCCGTCGGATGTGCCCTGCGAGACGGTCTGGCGGGCGATGTCCTTGGCCATGTCCCAGTTCACCGGGCCGCCCTCGTACGAGAGCATCTGGCCGAGCTGCTGGAACGCGGCACCCAGGTCGTTCGGGTTCATCGAACCGAACATCGCGGCGAACGGATTGTCACCGCCCTGGCCGCCCGCTCCGGGAAACCCGAAACCGAACGGGTTCGCGGGGCCGCCGGCGCCCTGGCCTCCCCCTCCGGGGGTGTCCTTCTTCTTGCCCTCGTCGCCGTCGTCCGGCTCCTCCGGCGGAAGGCCGAATCCGAATGGGGTGTCACTCACGGGATTCCTCGGCTCGTCAGGCCGCCGGTACGGTTCCGGCGGCGGCTGCCCTACAACACCACCCAGCGTAGACACCGTGACGGGTTCGGGCCTCAGTGCTTCGCCTACTCATGGCCTGCGGCAGGATGGATGCCACCTGGTACGTACGCGTCATTCGCGTATCTACTGAAGACAACCGCTGGAGACGCCCGGTGAGTTCCCCAGATCCACAGGTTCGCGCAGCGCGAAACCTCTCAACTCCGGCCCCCGTCCGCGGGCCGGTGGTAGCCGTCACGGGCGCCGCGTCCGGCGTGGGCGCGCTGCTGACCGAGCGCCTCGCGGCGTCGGAAGAGATCAAGCAGGTCATCGCCATCGACGAGCGCCGGGGCGAATGCGCCCAGGCCCAGTGGCACATCCTGGACGTGCGGGACCCCGCGATCGCCGAGAAACTGCGGGGCGCGGACGTCGTCGTGCACCTCGCGCTCGATCTCGACCTGGAGACCGACGCCGCCGCCCGTACGGCGTACAACGTGCGTGGTACACAGACCGTGCTGACGGCGGCCGCCGCGGCGGGCGTCCACCGTGTCGTCCTGTGCACGTCGGCGATGGTCTACGGAGCGCTGGCCGAGAACGAACTGCCCCTCTCCGAAGACGCCGAATTGCGCGCGACCGCGGAGGCGACCGGGGTCGGCGATCTCCTGGAGGTCGAGCGGCTCGCCCGGCGCGCGCCGCGTGCGCACCCCGGTCTGAACGTCACCGTCGTACGGCCCGCGATTCTCGTGGGCGGCACGGACACGGCCCTCACACGCTACTTCGAGTCGCCCCGGCTCCTGGTCGTGGCGGGGTCGCGGCCGGCCTGGCAGTTCTGCCACGTCGAGGACCTGTGCAGCGCCCTGGAGTACGCCGTCCTGGAGAAGGTCGAGGGTGAGCTCGCCGTCGGCTGCGACGGGTGGCTCGAGCAGGAAGAGGTCGAGGAGCTCAGCGAGATCCGGCGCATGGAGCTGCCCTCCACCGTCGCGCTCGGCGCCGCGGCGCGGCTGCACCGGATCGGTCTCACTCCGTCTCCGGCCGGTGACCTGGCGTACACGATGTATCCGTGGGTGGTCAGCGTCAGCAGGCTGCATGACGCGGGGTGGCGGCCGCAGTGGACCAACGAGGAGGTCCTCGCGGAGCTCCTGGAAGAGGTGTCCGGCAGGCGTACGGTCGCCGGGCGGCGGCTCGGGCGCAAGGACGCGACCGCCGCGGGTGCCGCGGGCGCGACCGTCGCGCTGCTGGGCGCGGCCGCGGTGGTCCGCCGGGCGCGGAAGGCGCGGCGGCGGATCTGAGGGCCTGCCTGTAGGGATCTCCAAAGCGGTACGCGTGCGTGCCGGGTGAAAACGGTATTCCGTGATGTCCGTGCCGTGCGGCACGATGGCCGTATGGCACGCACCACGAACGAGCACCCCGGCGAGCAGGCCGCACAGGATCCGATCCGGCTTCTCGCGATCCGTGACACCCCGCTCTCCCTGGACGAGGTGTTCCGGGCCGTCGGCGACGACGCCGCCGGCGGCACGGCGCTCTTCGTGGGGACCGTGCGCAATCACGACGGCGGCGCGGACGTCGACGAGCTGGGGTACTCGACCCACCCCACGGCCGAGGCGGAGATGCGCCGGGTGGCCGAGAAGGTCGTCGCCGACTTCCCGGTACGTGCCCTTGCCGCCGTCCACCGCGTCGGCGACCTGGCCGTGGGTGATCTGGCGGTCGTCGTCGCCGTCTCCTGCCCGCACCGCGCGGAGGCCTTCGCCGCCTGCCGCAAGCTGATCGACGACCTCAAGCACGAGGTGCCGATCTGGAAGCACCAGCGCTTCTCCGACGGGCAGGAAGAGTGGGTCGGCGCCTGCTGAGTCTGCCGCCTCCCTTCCTGGCCAAGTGCCCCACGGGCTTCCGGTTGCGTAACCCGACCCCTGGCGTGAGCGTTGACAGAGCGGATGGTTAATCTGCTGATCAGTCAGTTGCGGTCGCTCGTGGGGTCAGGAGGTCGACATGGCATCACTTGCCTGGTTGCTGATTCCGTTTGCGGCGGCGGTCGGTGCGGGTCTGTGGGGTGGCTGGGCCACTCGTAACCGCAAGTCGGGCAAGACGGGCGACGTCACCGAGCTCAACGGCTACGCGGCCTTCCGCAAGGCCATGGACAAGTCGCACTGAGCGACCCGATGTCCCGCCCCGGAGCCTGAAGGCCTCGTACGGACTGGCCCCAGGGGTGCACTGACAGACAGGTCCCGTACTGTCGTTCCATGCCACGCCGCACCGCGACGATGCTCGCCTCCACCCTGATGCTGATCGCGCTGCTCTGCGCGGGAGTCCTCATCAAAGTTCCGTACGCGGAGATGTCCCCGGGCCCCACGGTGAACACCCTCGGCGACCACGGCGGCGAGCCGGTGCTGCAGATCTCCGGCCACAAGACGTACCCGACGACCGGTCACCTCAACATGACCACGGTCCGGGTCACCAGTGCCGACTACAACATGAACATCGCGGAGGCCGTCTACGGCTGGCTGGCCCACGACAACATCGTCGTGCCGCACGACACCCTCTACCCGGACGGCAAGACCGAGCAGCAGTCGTCCCAGGAGAACGCGGAGGAGTTCAGCCAGTCCCAGGAGAGCGCCAAGGTCGCGGCGCTGCGGGAGCTGGACCTTCCGGTGAAGTCGCAGGTGGTCGTCTCCACCGTCTTCAAGAAGAGCCCCGCCGAGGGCAAGCTGCACGCGGGCGACGTCATCAAGAAGGTCGACGGGACGCCCGTGAAGGAGATGACGGACGTCGCCAAGCTGGTCACCAAGCACAAGCCGGGCCAGAAGGTCGTCTTCAGTGTCGTCCCGGTCAAGGAGGCGGCCGCGGCGGAGAAGGCCGGCAAGGAGGCCACGGAGACCGACGACGTCGAGATCACCACGGAGAAGGCGAAGGACGGCCGCGCGATCGTCGGCATCCAGGCGGGCACCGACCACACCTTCCCGTTCACCATCGACATCAAGCTCGCGGACGTGGGCGGCCCCAGCGCCGGACTGATGTTCGCGCTCGGCATCGTCGACAAGCTGACCCCGGACGACCTCACCGGAGGCAAGTTCGTGGCGGGCACCGGCACCATCGACGACAGCGGCAAGGTCGGCCCGATCGGCGGCATCGAGATGAAGACCGTCGGCGCGCGCGACAAGGGCGCCGAGTACTTCCTGACGCCGAAGGACAACTGCGCCACCGCCGCCAAGGACATCCCCGACGGGCTCACGCTGGTCAAGGTGAACACCATCGACGACGCGGTGGACGCCCTCCAGGACATACGCAAGGGCGACACCGCGGACCTGCCGCAGTGCACCGCCAAGAAGTGACAGACGCCTGCGCCGCCGCCGGAGGACCCGGCGGCGGCGCAGGCGCATGACCGCCGAGTTACTCGGCGAACGTCGCGGCCAGCGCGTCCGCCAGGCCCGGGACCAGGTCGGAGCCCGTGAGGACCTCCGTCGCGGAGTCCTTCTCGCGCAGCCGCAGCGCCGACTCGCGCGCACCGTCACGGAGCACCGCGACCGTCATGCGGACCTCCTGGCGGTCCGGGTGCTCGGCAACCCACTTCGCGAGCTTGCCCTCGCTGAGCCCCTCCGGGACCGAGGTCTCCGCGGACGGCGGCAGCATCATGCGCTCCACGGTGAGCGCGCAGCCCGCCACCGCGTCCGGCCAGGCGATGGTGCCGAGGAACTCGTCGAGCGGCTTCCCTTCGGGAAGCTCCTCCTGCTCGATGGGGGTCAGGCCGGTGTCTTCCTGGGATGCGTCGAGGCCGAGCTGCGAGGCGAGGCCGGGTTCTTGGGTGCGCAGTCGCGCCGTGTCGACGAGCGCGAAGAGGCGTGCGGGCCGGTCCCAGCCCAGGCCGGACGCGTACTCGTCGATCTCGAGGACGGCACGGGTGAGGGGGCTCGGTGCCATGGGAGTGTTGGACATGGTCACAATCCTGCCTCGTTAGTCCCGAGAAACGGGAACCGAGTAAAGCGTGAGTAAGTTGCATAGGTGTGGGTCCACGATCACGGGGCCCTGACGGATCAACAGAATCAACATCGAACTTCGAGGTGCGCACCTTGGCTTTCCAGATGCCGGACCGCGGCGGAGGCCCGACGGGGCCACGGATCAGAGTGGGCCGACCGTCCCGTCGCGTCCGGACCCTGCTCATGACACTGGGCATCCTGGCCGTACTGGCCATGCTCTTCGTCATGTTCGCGGGGTTCTGGACGGACTGGCTCTGGTACCGCTCGGTCAACTATTCGTCGGTCTTCACGACGACCCTGTGGACCAAGGTAGGCCTGTTCTTCGTCTTCGGCCTGCTCATGGCGGCCGCGGTCGGCGTGAACATCTGGCTGGCGCACCGGCTGCGCCCGCCGCTGAGCGCCATGTCGATGGAGCAGCAGAGCCTCGACCGGTACCGCATGAGCATCGCGCCGTACAAGAAGTGGCTGCTGCTCGGCATCGCCACGCTGGTCGGCCTGATCGCGGGCGCGTCCGCCGCGGGCCAGTGGCGCACGTGGCTGATGTGGGTGAACGGCGTCTCCTTCGGTCAGAAGGACCCGCAGTTCCACATGGACGTGTCGTTCTTCGCGTTCGACCTTCCCTGGTACCGCTTCCTGCTCGGCTTCGGCTTCGCGGCCACCGTGCTCTCCCTGATCGCCGCCGCCCTCACGCACTACCTGTACGGCGGGCTGCGGATCACCAGCCCCGGCGCGCGGGCGACGGCGGCGTCGACGGGCCATCTGTCGGTGCTGCTCGGCATCTTCGTGACGCTCAAGGCCGTGGCCTACTGGCTCGACAGGTACGGCCTCGCGGTGAAGTCCAGTGACTTCAAGGCGACGGGCAACTGGACGGGCCTGCGCTACGTGGACGCGAACGCGTATCTGCCGGCGAAGACGATCCTGTTCTGCATCGCCGTCATCTGCGCCCTGCTGTTCTTCGCGACGCTGTGGCGGCGCACCTGGCAGCTGCCGGTCATCGGCTTCGGCCTGATGGTGCTCTCCGCCATCCTCATCGGCGGTCTGTACCCGGCCATCGTGCAGAAGTTCCAGGTCCAGCCGAACGAGCAGGCCAAGGAATCTCCGTACGTGGAGAAGAACCTCAAGGCCACCCGCGAGGCGTACGGAATCGGCGGCACCGAGGTCAAGGAGTACCCCGGCGTCAGCAGGACGGCCGACCAGACGAAGCTGCGCGACGACGCGAACGGCGCCGCGAGCGTCCGCCTGCTCGACCCGAACATCGTCTCGCCGACGTTCCAGCAGCTGCAGCAGATGAAGAACTACTACGGCTTCCCGTCGAACCTGGACGTCGACCGTTACAGCAAGGACGGCAAGGACCAGGACACGGTCATCGGCCTGCGCGAGCTGAACCTCGACGGCGTGCCCAAGAACAACTGGATCAACGACCACTTCCGCTACACCCACGGGTATGGCGTGGTCGCGGCCAAGGGCACCGAGGCGGACAGCCAGGGACGACCGGTCTTCACCGAGTCCGACCTGCCGTCCAAGGGCAGTCTCGGGTCGTACGAGCAGCGGATCTACTACGGCGAGAAGACGACGCAGTACTCGATCGTCGGCGGCCCGCAGAAGGAGATCGACTACTCCGACGACAGCGGCGAGAAGACGACGAGCTACAAGGGCGACAGCGGCGTCAATCTCTCCAACCCGATCAACAGGGCCGCGTACGCGGTGTCGTTCGGTGAGCCGCAGATGCTCTACTCCGGAGCGATCGGCGAGGGTTCGCGGATCCTCTACAACCGCACGCCCAAGGACCGCGTCGAGGCGGTGGCCCCCTGGCTGACCATCGACGGCGACGCCTATCCGGCGGTGGTCGGCAACAAGATCCAGTGGATCGTCGACGCCTACACCACCACCAACGGCTATCCCTACGCGTCGCGTACGACGCTGGGCGACACCACGGCCGACTCGCTGACCGCGGCCAACAACCAGCGTGCGGTGGTGGCCCAGCAGAACCAGGTCAACTACATCCGCAACTCGGTGAAGGCGACCGTCGACGCGTACACCGGCGAGGTCAAGCTCTACGAGTGGGACACCAAGGACCCGGTCCTGAAGACCTGGCGCAAGGCGTTCCCGGGCACGGTCAAGGACAAGAGCGAGATCTCGCAGGCCCTGATGGACCACATGCGGTATCCGCAGGACCTGTTCAAGGTCCAGCGCGAGCTGCTCTCCCGCTACCACGTGAAGGACGCCGAGACGTTCCTCAGTGGCAGTGAGGTGTGGCAGGTGCCCGACGACCCGACGAACAAGTCGGGCAGCGCCGTCCCGCCGTACTACCTGAGCATGAAGATGCCGGACCAGAAGAAGCAGGACTTCTCGCTGACGACGTCCTTCACGCCCAACGGCCGGGACAACCTGAGCGCCTTCATGGCGGTCAACGCCGAGGCCGGGACCAGCGATTACGGCAAGATCAGAATACTGAAGATGCCGTCAAGCAGAACGGTCGACGGACCAAAGCAGGTACAGAGCAAGTTCAACTCCAACGAGGACATCGCCGAGCAGATCAGGCTCCTGAAGGGCGGTGACTCAGAGGTCGACTACGGCAATCTGCTGACCGTGCCGTTGGACGGCGGCCTGCTCTATGTGGAACCCGTCTACGTGAAGGGCGGCGGGCTCAAGTACCCGCTTCTCAAGAAGGTCCTCGTCACCTACGGCAGCAAGATCGCCTTCGAGAACACCTTGGAGGAGGCCTTGAACCAGGTGTTCGGCAAGGACGGTGCGCCACCGGTCGAGGAGCCACCACCGGGCGACGAGGAGAAGCCCGATCCGCCGAAGTCCGACGACCCGACGGTCCAGGCGGCGCTCGACGACGCGCAGAAGGCCTTCGAGGACGGCCAGCAGGCGCTGAAGGACGGCGACTGGAAGGCGTACGGCGAGGCGCAGAAGGACCTCGAGGAAGCGCTGCAGCGAGCAGAGGACGCCCAGTCCAAGGAGCCGAAGGGCAACAACAAGGGCGGCTGACCAGGTGTGAAGCACCTACCCCGCGCCGTGGTACTGTTTCAACACAACGGCGCGGGGTGGAGCAGCTCGGTAGCTCGCTGGGCTCATAACCCAGAGGTCGCAGGTTCAAATCCTGTCCCCGCTACTAGAAGAGGAGAGTGCGCGCGCGAGGAAAATTAAGGGGCGCAGAGATGTTTTTGT
>NZ_JBHYIG010000200.1:0-2291 GCF_042740015.1 Streptomyces sp. NPDC059037 | reverse complement strand
GACACACCCCGCCTCGGCCCCTCTCTATCACCGGCCCCCGCCCACCGCCGCGCCGCGCGAGCTGCGCGATCGCCGCCGCCCCCTATCGTCATGTGTTCGTGGTGCCGTGTCGGCGTGCGCTGTTCTGTGCGAAGCATGCTCCGGCCGGGGGGAGTTGGGGAATCTGTGTTTCACTTATCTCTCTGTGGGCATGTCGACAAAACGCTGAAGTGACCTCACTGGCTGCGGTATACCAGGTGTACCCAGGTTGCAGGTGGTGCGACGATGGACGTTATGGGGGACAAGGCAACTCTGTTGGAGACAGGGCGGTTTGTGCAGTCGGCCGACCGGGAGGATCCCGGGGCGGCCGCCGAGGAGTTGCGCCATCGGCTCGCCGCCGAGGCCGGAGATGTCGACGCGATGAGCGTCCTGGGAAGCCTTCTGCTGCGCCGCGGCGATCTCGACGGGGCCGAATCCATGCTGCGCGCGGCGACCGCCGAGGGCGACCGCGCGGCGGCCAACAACCTCGGAGTCCTGCTCCACCAGCGTGGATACGCCGATGAGGCGGCCGGCTGGTGGCGGGTCGCCGCCGTCGCCGGATCCGCCGCGGCCGCGCACGCGCTCGGGCGGCACCACCGTGAGCGCGGCGACGAGCCGGCCGCCGAGTACTGGCTGCGGCAGTCCGCCGAGCAGGGCCACGCCCTGGGGGCGTACGCCCTCGCCGACCTCCTGGAGCACCGCGGTGACGCGGGCGCCGAGCGCTGGATGCGGGCATCCGCCGAGCGCGGCCACCGCGAGGCCGCGTACCGGATCGCCCGCGCCCTCGACCGGCGGTCCGCCGCCGAGCCCGCCGATTCTGCCGCGTCCGCCCAGGACGACGGTGTACGGTCCGCCGCCGCGGAGGCCGAGCAGTGGTACCGCCAGGCCGCCGCGCGCGGGCACCGGCGTGCCGCGCTGCACCTCGGTGCGATCCTGGAGCAGCGCGGCGAGCTGAAGGAGGCCGGCCGCTGGTACCTGAACTCCGCCAAGGACGGCGAGGCGCGCGCCGCCTGCGCCCTCGGCTTCCTGCTGCGGGACGCCGGCGACACGGAGAGCGCCGCCGTCTGGTGGCTGAAAGCCGCCCAGGACGGGGACGGGAACGCCGCGAACGCGCTCGGTGCGCTGCATGCCGAGCGGGGCGAGACCCAGACCGCCGAGCGGTGGTACCGCGCGGCCATGGACGCGGGCGATGTGAACGGCGCCTACAACCTCGGGCTGCTCTGCGCCGAGCAGGGGCGGACCGCGCAGGCCGACCAGTGGTACCGGCGTGCGGCGTACGCCGGCCACCGCGAGGCGGCCAACGCGCTGGCCGTGCTGCTCCTGCAGGGCGGCGACGCGGCGGGCGCCGAGCCGTGGTTCTCCAAGGCGGCCGAGGCGGGCAGCGTGGACGCGGCCTTCAACCTCGGGATCCTGTACGCGTCGCGTGACGACGAGGGCGCGGCGCTGCCCTGGTACGAGCGTGCGGCGGCCGCCGGGCACACCGAGGCCGCGCTCCAGGTCGGCACGGCGCGGCTGCGTGAGGGTGCCGAGCAGGACGCCGAGCGGCATCTGCGGTGCGCGGCCGGTGGCGGCAGTGCGGAGGCGGCGTACTGGCTCGGCACCGTGCTCGATGCGCGGCGGCCGCCCGCGGGTCCGCCCGCGCTGGGGGAGCCCGCTGCCGAGAAGACCGAGTGCGAGGAGTGGTACGAGCGGGCCGCCGAGCAGGGGCACCGGCGTGCGCAGGTGCGGGTCGGGATGCTGGCCGCGGGGCGTGGCGATGTCGTCGAGGCCGCTCGGTGGTACCGCCTCGCCGCGGAGGCGGGCAGCCGGAACGGGGCGTTCAACCTGGGGCTGCTGCTTGCGCGTGAGGGCAGTGAGCCCGAGGCGGCGCTGTGGTGGACGCGGGCCGCTGATGCGGGGCATGGGCGGGCGGCGCTGCGGCTTGCGCTGCTTTACGCTCGGCGCGGGCAGCTGGTGGAGGGGCAGCGGTGGGCTTCCCGTGCCGTTGATCTTGGGCCTGCTGAGGTTTCCGAGCGGGCGGCTCGGTTGCGCGAGGCGCTTCAGCAGGAACTGACGGCTTAGCTCGCCCACGCTGTTTGCACCTTGCGGTTGTCGGGCGGGTGCAGGCCGGTGGGTGGGCTGTGCCCACCTGTTCCGCCCTGCGGAACGCCTGCCCACAGCGAGGCGCGGAAGCAGATTTGCGCTGGTCGTGGGCTTGACGTAGAGTTGCGTTTACCGACGCGGGGTGGAGCAGCTCGGTAGCTCGCTGGGCTCATAACCCAGAGGTCGCAGGT
>NZ_JBHYIG010000199.1:0-18735 GCF_042740015.1 Streptomyces sp. NPDC059037 | reverse complement strand
GGGTCGCTCTCGGCGGCGTACTGTCGGATGACGCAGCCCTCCTCGGCGACGAACCACACGTCGGAGCCGCCCGCGTCGTCGACGAAGAAGAGCTGCGCCTGGGCGCAGTCGCGCCGTGTTTGCCCACTTCGGTGGGGTGCCAACGTCGATCGTTTACGACTGGATCAAGGCCGTCGTGTGCCGTCACGTAACTCCGGCGAAGCAGTTCCGCTGCACCCTGAGGCGGTCGGGTTCGCCAGCCACTACGACTTCGGCCCGGATGTCCTGGCCGCCTACCGGCCCACCGGTAAGGGCCGGGTCGAACGCCAGGTGCTGATCATCCGTGATCATGTTCTGGCCGGGAGGGATCGCATGGCCCTGCGGCCGCTGCCAGCCTCGCCGTATGTGGTGGCTCAGCGGCATCTGCGGCATCTGCGGCACGTCGGCACGGACTGCCTGGTCGCCTTCTTCGTCAATTGGAGTTCGGCCGCACCATCTGACGGAGATCACGGAAGCTGGAAGTTGAAAAGGGGACGGCCGGCGACCGCCGTTTGGCCGCTCGACGCGCCCACCCGCAGGCGACACGGTGCGCCGCGTCCGACGCGCCGAGGCAGCAGGGCCAGCAGTATCGCGCAGAGGCGCGAAGGCCCTCGTCTAGCTGAGGAAGTCGCTATGGCGTCGATTGCCGTGAACGGGACAGACATCTACTACGAGCTTCGGGGCAATGGCCCATCGGTGCTGTTCATCTCCGGCGCGACCGGCGATGGCGGACACTTCGACCGGGTCGCGGACTTGCTCGCCGACGAATTCACCGTGGTCACCTACGACAGACGCGGCAACTCCCGCAGCCCCCGTCCCAGCGGGTGGGAGACCACCTCTGTAGCTGAGCAGGCCGACGACGCCGCAGCACTTCTCACCGCGCTCGCGCTCGCTCCCGCCGCCGTGTTCGGCAACAGCTATGGGGCGATCACCGCCCTCGACCTGCTCATCCGCCACCCCGGCGTCGTCCGCGGCGCCCTCCTGCACGAGATCACGCTCTTCTCGGTCCTGGAGAACCCGGGCGAGGTTCAGGCCGTTGTGGGGCCGGTTGTCGAAGCAGGGATGGCCGCCGGGGGGCCTCAGGCAGCCGTAGAGCACTTCATCCGGTTCGCTGCGGGCGACGCGAGCTGGGATCGCCTGGACCCGGACCTGCGTCGCAGGATGACCTCGAACGGGGAGACCCTTTTCGGCGTCGAGATGGGGACGTTCGAGTCCTACCGCCCTGACGATGCGACGCTCGCCGGCATCACCACCCCTACCCAGGTCTTGGTCGGCCGGGAATCACCGGACTTCTTCGGCGAGGCCGCCGCCTGGCTCGCCGCCCGACTCGGGGTCGAGGCAGTGCAGACCCCGGGCGCACACACGCCGCAGTGGGATCATCCCGAGGAACTCGTCCGCACCATCAGGCCATTCCTGCGCGCACCTTCGTAGCTGTCGGTCGCAGGGCCCGGATCGGCGTGAACGGACTGGGGGTCCCGATCCGCTTCGCTGAGATCCCCGCACCCGCCCTTGGAGCCCGCCGACCATCCGACCGCCGTCACACAGAGCAATCGGAGGCTACCGAGAAGGCTCAATGCGCTGAGCCAGCAGATCTATCGGGCGCCCGCCTCGGCCAGAACGGCGGACCAACCTTGCCACCCTCCTGCTCCTGAGCACACAGCAGGAGGGTGAGCTCCGTCAGACCTGCTCCCGGGCGCTTGTTGAGCTTGGCGCGGGCCACGGGGCTTCCTGTCGTCGGTGCCCAGGCAGTCGAGGTGGCAGTCGTCGCGCTCGGCCTGGCGCAGTGTCTCGAGGGGGATGCCGAGTTCCCGCTCGAAGCGGTCGGCTGGCTCGGCTTGTCCGGCCTGGCGCAGGCAGCCGATGGCCTGCTCCATTAGCTGGCCGATTCGGAGCACTTCGTCACGCAGAGCCCCGGTGCCCGAGGCGACCGAACTGATCAACAGACTCCAGAAATCCGGCGGCACCGTGACCGACATGATGAACATTCACCCCAAGCACCGTCGCGAGGACGGGGCAGAGACGTTCGGGACTGGGGTGAGCGTGGCGTCGGTGTGGGCGAGGTTCAGCTCTTCGAAGCTCTCGACAACGTCCACACCGCACCACTGGCGCAGCAGGTCGTAAGCGGCCTGGGTTCTTGAAGATGGGCGCACTCGCGCGATGAGCGCGCGATGAGCGCGCGGTGTTCGGCGGCGTCCGGCAGGACCTCCACGATCGGTGGCTCGCGTGCCACGAGGCGTTGGACGTGTTCGGGGTGGGCGGTGAGCAGGTGCAGGGCGGTGATCGCGCCCGAGCTGGAGCCGAACAGCCGGGTGGGCCCACCTGGCGACAGCAGTTGCAGTATCCGGAACGCGTCGTCGGCGTGCTGGGCCACTCGCTGCTCGGCCTCGGGGTCGTCCAGGGTGCTTCGGGACATGCCGCGCGGGTCGTACGTCGCGACTGTGTATTCGGCGGCCAGGTCGTCGGCGATGCGGTCGAAGGGGGCCGCGCCGTTCACGCGCAGGTGGCCGATGGTCGGGTCGGTCATCACCGCTGTTTGCGGCTGGTGACAGCATTCTTACCGGCGCCCCAAGGTCCGGAGGTCCGGGATCGTGTAGATCGCCCGGTGTGCAGCGGCACCCTTCGGGAACATGAAGCCACCCTGGCGAGCGAGGTGACCGACATCCATTGTTAGCCTCATACGACTCTGACGGCTCCTCACCATAAAAGCTAGGGAGATTGAATTGCGCATCAAGCGAATAGTTCAGGGCGGAATGTCCGCACTGGCCATGGGCGCTGTCGCGGTGGCCATGGTGCCGGGCTCGGCGCAGGCGGTGGACTGGGACCACGGACCGCTGTACGACACGGGTAAGCACGCGGCGGCTTACATCGAGGAGCGCGGCGACTACCTCAAGGTCTGTGACACCAAGAGCGACGGCAAGAAGGCGTGGGTGAACGTCTTCGACTACTACAGTGGCGACCTCGTGTACAGCCTCACCGACGAGAAGAACGACGGTAAGTGCAGCTACCGGGACGCCTCGGACGGCGGCAAGTACAACCTCGCGGAAAGCCAGAAATTCGACGTCATAGTCTCGCATGAGCCCTCGGACAATTCGGGCTCCTACCACTTCCAATTCCTCAACGATCACTAATTACAACCCTTGTGACGGACCATCAGCGATGCTGGTGGTCCGTCGATGAGCTCTCCGCCTTGTCCAAGGGACTCATCCCCGATGGCGTACCGGACCTCCACGCCGCAGCGCGAGCCGTCGCCCGCATGCTCCGTGTGTGCGCGGCACTCGCGGAGTTCATCCGCGAACTCATCGTCCAGGGCACGCAAGAAGACTTGGCCGCGGCGCGCGCGCAGCGAACGGCTCGGTCGTCCCGACCTTGACCGTACATATCGACGCTGTCAGCTGCGTCCTCTTGGTTGGTGGCATGTTCGTGGGGTGCTTCGTCGACAAGCACACCCGGCAGGGGCCAGTCGGCAAAGGCAACATCGTGGGGGCCATCGTCTGCGCCACCGCGGTATTGACTGCGCTGGTGCTCATCCTTGGTGGGGCTCTCCGAAGCTCAGGCCCCCGGGCCGGGCGGGGACGAGGGCCCGTCGACGCCCTCGTCCCCGGCCTCCAGCGGATTGGGCGGTGGCACTGCCGTGTCGCAGTAGTCGGCGGAACACACGTATCGGCGTTCGAACGACACGTGGTCTCAGGGTGTCCGCGGGCGGAGAGCGTACGGCGCCTCGTGCTGGAGCATCCGACGCGCGGCCTCTGGGTGCCATCGGTCGCCGCGTCGGGGCGGGATCTGCTCCGCTTCAAGCCGACGACGGATGTCACGGAGTGAGGCGCCCGCCGCCCGCAGTTCCGAACGCAACTGGAGGTACCGGTCCTTGAGCCACCGGTGAACGGCTCCGCCGCGCCGGCCGACCAGCCCTGTAGGGCACCATGCAGGCATGCGCCACGACGTTGAGGATCCCGAACTGAGGCGGCTGCGCCGCCACTACGTCGCTGCAGGTCAGCGCTACATGCGACTGCACTACGGCATCTTCCGGCTGAGCGACCGCGAGCGCGGCAAGTTCGCGCGGGAGTTGGCCCGAGCGGCAGATGCCATATCGCCCCACGAGCTCGGCGTCCTCCTCGACAGCGGCTGGCGCGAACGCAAGACCGCGGCCTGGCTGATCGCGATCGCGGGCCGTACCGAGTTCCGGCCGCGGCTGGGCGAGCTCCTTCTGGCGAGCGAGGTCTGTTACGCCGGGCACGCGTACTGCATCACCCTGGCCACCTTCGGCACCGAGGCCGATGCCGACCTGCTGGCCGCCTACCTCGACCGCTACCTGGCTCGACCCGACCTGGACTACGACCAGTCCTCCGCGCTCGGAGCCCTGCTCCACCTCGACGCCGCCCACGGCACCGACCGGGCGGCCCGCTTCCTCACACCGAACGGCCCCTGGCAGCAGTGGATACACGGGCCGCGCGCCGAACAAGAGCCGGAGCCCGCCGAATACCAGGAAGTCATGGCCAAGTTCTGCTCCTTCGCGCAGGAAAGCGCCAGTCACTCCACCGCGCACCGCACATGATCCGTGGGCCAGACCCGGGGCAGCGGACCGGTCGACGAGTCACCGCGCCGCCGGCCGCGGGCGGTGGCCGAGGCGTGCGTGGACGACCCGGCACGTGTGATCAGTGGCAGGCGCGGCAGGAGTCGAACCGTGGCATCCGGTTGTGGAGACCGGCGCCATGCCGCCGCCCCTCGCATCGGCGCGGTGCACGTATCTGGCGGAGTGAGCGGCAACCAAGCTCCGCCGGGGCCGCGCCGTCGACACCAGGGAGCGGGCCTCGCTCCGCAAAGCTGGTGCTGTGTCAGCCAACGTTCGCCCGGCCCTCGCCGTCCGGTGCATGCTCTCGCAGCACCGGGCCTCCAGTACGAGGGTCTTCGCCCGGCGTATTCATCAATGTGCCCAGGACGGGGCGTACTCGACGTGGGCCCCGTCCCAGGGCCCGAGGTCCCGGCAGATGTGGTAATAGCAGCCACCGGGGATGAAGTGCCCGACCTGCGCGTGCGGAGGGCCGTATACGGTCAGGTCGACGAGGTCCCTGGCCGCCGCCCGGTAGTCCATCGGATCACCGGTCAGGAAGAGGGTCTCCGCCTGCATCTGGTCCTGTATTCGGGGCGGCCGCTGCCAGTTCGAGGGCTGCTCACGCTGCTGCCGCGCCATCAGTTCCCGATACTGGTAGGGCCAGAGACCGAGCGGCATCTCGGGGCCCGGCTCGGGGAGATCGGCGAGTGGGGGCGAGACACTGGTAACGCTGCCGGTGTTGGCTCTGGAGCTGGCCAACTGACGCAGCCGCTTCCAGTGCCCTGGGCGGAACTGCAGTGCCCGGGGCGCCAGTACGAGATCGAAGGGCACCTCGTGCTCGTCGTCGAAGGCAGGCGCCGGGGCCGCGCTGCGGGTGGGCAGGTGGATGAGCGAGTGGCTGGAACGGGCCGCCAGCAAGAAGAGTGCGGCGAGGCGCCTGCCGTCGGGGCGGTCCACGGACATCCGCCATTCGTCGTCATTCTGCCGATAGAGGGCCACGCACCGAAGCTGCGGCTCGGGCCGCACGATCGTCAACTCCCTGTTACCGGTGCGCACTCGACGGCGCACCACCCGGACCCGCAGATCTTCCTGGACCAGCGCCGCCTTCACTTCACCCATCCCCCGCATCCCTATCCGTCGACATCTCTGTGCGACCCATTGTGGGTGTACCTGAGGCGGCCTCCTCCTGACAGCGTGAGTGTGACGAGCCGACCAAGCCAACCAAGCCAAGGGAGTTCGGAACGCCTCACGGTGACAGCCAGTCAGTGTCCACTCAATCGCCTTCGGCAGTGACGGCGTTCTAGTGCCGTGTCAGTCAGGGGTGCCCGTCAAGGAGCGGCGTCCGGTGCGGGCTCTCGGCGCGCCGGGCGAGGGCCCTCGCGCTGGGTGTACATGGGTCTTCGTCCGGTGCGGCAAGAGTGTGTGCCGGACGCCGCGATGGGGCGAACCAGCGACTGCCAAGGACCTCCCGCAAGACGTTCTCTGTATTCGGTCGCATCCTCCACGCTGCCACCCAGCGCCACTACCTCGACCCAGCTGCCGCCCGCATCACCGCGTACTTGGAGGAAAGTGAGCAGGGGCCGCAAGAACCCGCCCGCGCCCGGAGCGTTCAGCAGCGCAGCGCAGACCACCCGGCTCTGCCCGTGCCGCGACCCAGCCGTGTGGCTGATGTTCTTCGTCGGCAAGGAGACCGGCAAGAAGGAGAACCGGAACGCGTGTGGCGCGCATGTGAACCGGCTCCTGAACGTGCTCACGCCGCGGGCCGAGTACTCCCGCGAGATGTTTCGCGTCATCCCGTGAGAGGCGGCCATCGCTGCCGTAGCCTTCACCGCCAAGTTGACCTCACCGGATGCCGCAGTACCTCAGCACGAGCACAGCGGGCCGGCACTCCCCGCCGCGGTCCACTTGCTTTATGGGACGCCTCGCCCACAGATGGACGCATTGGGCGTCAATTTCACAATTGATGATGATATGGGCCTGTCCAATGTTTCGCACTCGAACGGAGAACGCCCCACATGCGCATCCGCACGCTCCTGACCGTAACCGCCATGGCTGGTGCGGCAGTCCTTGCCGGCATTGGCCCGGCCACCGCCGACGACGAAGAGAACCGCGGCACCATCGTTCAGACCGCTTCCGGGAATGACCAGCCCGAGCATGTCGGACGTGAAAAGCCGGGCTCGTTGCCTGAGCACGGCGTGAATCGAATCGGGGGTATCGACCAACGTGAGACTCCGGCCCAACGTGAGACTCCGGCCGCAGAGAGTCCTGAGCAAGATGCAGCTGCAGGCCTGCTTGGCAGGCTGTTGTTCGGCTGAGCGAAGGGCGCGGAGCGCTGGCCTGCGCCCGGCGCACCCTGGATGTTTGTGGAGCGCCGACAGGGCCCGCGACGATGCATCGTCAGGTGCCGACCGCGGCCAGGCGGGCGCCGTCATCGCACGCGGCCTGCGTTCGCCACGCGGGTTGCCGCAGAGTCAGCGGTCGACATAGCCCTCGCGGAGAGGGGGGGGGCAGCGCGGCCGCGGCGTAGGCAGTGGTCGACTCCCGCGCCGCGCACGGGGCTTGCAGATCCTGCACACCTGCTCGACGGCCCGTCACCCCCCCCGCCTACCGTGGACGGACCGGCCGCGTGCGCGTGGCCCGTGGAGGTGTGATGCGCACCGATCCGCTGTGGAACTCGATCCAGACCAGCACTCTGGTCGCCCGCCACGACGCGGGCGCTCTAAACCGGCTAGGACGCGGCTATCTGGGCTGGAGCCAGGGTCAATTGGGACGGCGGATCGGCTGCTCCGCCTCCGCCGTCTCCCGTCTCGAAGCGCGCAGGCTCCCCGACCTGGCCGCGCTGCAGCGCGCCGCGCGGGCGGTCGGCATGCCCACGCGTGTACTGGCCGCGGCCGTCGGCCTGGACGCCTCTTCAACCACTGCAGTGGCGGCACCTGGTCCGGATTTTGGCCGAGGAGGACCCTTTGCGCCGCCGCACTCTGCTCGCCGCCGTCGGCCTGGCAGCTCCCTCGCCCCTCCTGGCCGGTGTGGACGACGTGCTCGCCGCCACCCCCGCCGGCAGCGGATCGCCGGCCCCGTCCGATGGGCGCCTGGCCAAGGCCCGCATCCTGTTCGAGACACGGTCCGCCACGCCCAGCTCGCCAGCACTCTGCCAGGCCTGGTCGGAGACCTGCACGCCGCCGTCCGCGAAGAGGTACTGGTGCATGTGGTGCATGTGGTGCAGGTAGCCGTACAGGGCCTTCTCGTCGACGAACTCGATGTTGGTCAGCCGTTCGTAGTCTCCGACGGAAAGCTCCCGGGTGCGCAGCACGCTCTCAAGACCATCACGGACACCGTCGACGAAGGTGTTCTTGAAGGCGTGCAGCGTCGGGCGCAGCCATCGCCGAACATCATGGGCCTGCTCCTCGTTCAGGTAGATACGGATGAAGCGCTCAAGCTCCCTGGTCACGGTCGCCCCTCTTGCCTCAGATCGGCGTGGCCCAGGAGCGCAGCCGGCCGGCGACGGTGCGCAGGGTGAGGGTGCCGGTGCGAAGCCCGGTGACGAGCTTGGGCAGGCCGCCCGCAGGGGCTTTGACGGGCTCCCCGGATTCGCGCATGTAGCGCAGCGCGAGCGCGCTGCCGACCAGGCCGTTGTAGTCCTGCAACGGCCTGGTGGCAACGAACATCTGCAGCAGGGTCGCGGCCCGCACCGGAGTCTCGAGATAGAAGGGTTCATCGGCGTGCAGTTCGTAGGCGTGGCGGTAGACGGCGGCCGCGAGCGCGCCCCAGTCGTCGATGCCGGTCTCCCGGCCCGTCTGCTGCTCGAACTGCTGGAGGGACTCCTCTATCCAGCTGGCGTCGACGCGCAGGAACATCAGCGGTTGCCCGCCTCAAAGGCCCCTTCGAACTCATCCAGCAGGTCGGTCATGTCGCTGACCAGGCCGGATACGAACGCCTCACGCCATGTGGCCTTCCCCGAGGCAGCGTGGCCCTGATTCCTCCGCAGCCGTCGGTGCCGGTCAGGGCGGCGGGAGAGCCTCCAGGTGCTTCCCTCTGCAGCTACTCCTAGCTGTGGGATCGCAGCCGGCGCTGCATTCCGCCAACGCTGTTGCCTGCTGTTCTCTGTTCTGTCTCACCTCTGTCTCACCTCTGTCTCACCGCGGCCGCTGCGGTCTTCGTCTCGCGGGCGGGGCCAGATCTTCTCGGCAGCCACATTCTGTGTCAGCAGTCATTGCGTCCGCTGGTGGGCGGCCGGTGCTCAGCAGTGGTTGGCCGTTTTGCTCAGGGACAGTTGGCCACCGCGGCCTTGACGAAGGAAGTCACGGGCGCTGCGGAGTCTGGTCTGCCATCGCCTCTGCGTTGCGCGGCTGTCGAGGCGTACAGGTAGTGCTCCGGGCAGGGAGGTATCGGCTCGTCGCCCTACGGGGGGCTGCCGACTCTGTAGGGGCGGGCGCAGTATCCGTAGGGCGCTCTCAGTGGCTACTCAGCGGCTTGCCGTACTTCTGAGCCGTGGAGAGGTACGGGAGGCCGAGCGTGCGGGGCGAGAAGGCCGACGAGCCGTCGGCCGAGCCGCTGGGGAGGAGCCATCCGGCGCCCAGGGAGGCGTTCTCGCCGGGGGATCCGACCGTGACATCCGGTGCACCGTCGGCGTTGTAGTCGCCCGTGGCGGCCGCCGCGCCGAAAGTGTCGCCCGCCTCGACGACGCCCGGGACGCCGGGGGTGTCCTGGTTCCAGGCGACGGACTTGGCGGCGCCGCCTGCGTCGAGCAGGCCCTGAGCCCCGCCGTGAAGCAGCCAGGCGGCACCCGCCCCCGCTTTGCTTCCGATGGCCTCGCCGGGAGCGCCCGCGATCAGGTCGTCGCGGCCGTCGCGGTTGACGTCGGCGACGGCGAGGGCGGCGCCGAAACGGTCGCCCTCCTCGGCCACCCCCGGGACGCCCGCCGTGTCCTGGTTGAGGGTCTGGGCGCGGCTGCCGAACGAGCCGCCCGCGGGGCTTCCGTAGTGGATGTGAATGCCGCCCCCCTTGGCGAGTTGTTCGGGGCCGCACGGGTCGTCGATGTTCTCGTCGGCGATCTCACGGCATTCGCCGAGCGCCAGGTCGTCGTTGCCGTCACCGTCGAAGTCGCCGGTGGCCAAGGCGGTCACGCCGGCGTTGTCCGTGTTCCAGAAGTTGGCCATCTCGGACTGGTCGGCGTCCCACTTCCACAGGCGTACGTGGGACTGCGTGTTGGGATCGCCCGCAGTCCAGTACGCCACGGCCAGGTCGTCGCGGCCGTCGCTGTCGAAGTCGCCGGTGGCCAGGACGGGGGCGCGGCCGCCCATGGGAGCGGCGACGACGGTGGTGATCATGCTGTCTTCACCCTGGATGACACGAGCAACGACCTTGTCCGTGCCGCCGATCACGATCACCTTGTTCTCTCCGCCGGTCAGATCGGCCGCCACGACCGATCTGCCGTACGCAGCCGACGGCGACGGCCCGGTGAGGACCGTCGACCCCGGTCCCGGCCCGCCCTCTGAGCCGCCTACGGCGATGACCATGCCCGCGTCCGTACCTCGGTCGGTGACATCCTCGCCGGGCACACCGGCAAGCAGTTCCGCGATGCCGTCGCCGTTGAGGTCCGTCAGGGCCACGGACGCGCCGAAGCGGTCGCCCGCCTCCGGGGTGCCGGGAACCTCCGGAGTGGCCTGGGTGACACGGATGCTTCCGTGGGCGCCGACGCCCTTCGGGCCGCCCCAGACCACGTTCACATACCCGGCCTTGGCCTGGCCATCGACGGTCCCGTCCGGGACGCCGACGGTGAGGTCCGCGTAGCCGTCGCCGTTGAAGTCGCTCGTGGTGGTAGGGGGTGCGGCGGCGGTGGCGCCGGACGGGAACACGAACCCGGCGGCGGCCGCGGCGGCGACTGCGATGGCGTACGTCAGGATGCGTCTGCTGTGTGGCACGGTGGCTCCCACTCGGTCGACGGGGGCGGGGCATCTGGTGTGTGTGACCGTCGAAGGGTGGAGCTGGTTGTACGGAGTTCACCGGTGGTTGGCGCCGGGTTCACGGTGGGTGGATGAGACCCTCAATGGTGCGGACGCCGCCCGACTGGACGTCTGGCGGCGCGAAATCTGCGGTGCTGGTGAGCCCGGTGCACTCGCGGCTTGCCCTCCGAGCGGCTCGGGGTACACCCGAGCCCTGGCAGGCCGTCACACGGCTTGCCAGGGCACGTTGATGGACAGCGGCATTGCTCCTGTGCCCACGTCAGTTCTGCGCTGCCGTGTGCGGCGGCCGGCGCATCGGCTCATGACCGGACCGGTAGCGGTCGGTCACCTGACAGGCAACGTCACTCTCCGACCGGTCGGACGGGTCAGGGCCGGTTGACCCGCGCGCACTTGAGATGGTTCGCGTTCGCATCGTCGACACAGACGATGACATACGCGGCCCCGCCGGGCGCATCTGCAGGGATTCCGATCTTGAACGGATACGTCACGTCGCACTTGGTGCTGGTGCTGGTGCTCACGGCGCCGAGCTGGTTGCCAGAGGCACCGTACGCGCCGAACCAGGCCCTGCGGCAGCCGACGGCCCGGAGTGTTCCATCGACCCCGACCGACCGGTTGTACCAAGTCAGGGTGCCGCGGACGTAGCTGGCCCCGTATGTGACGTCGAAAGGGGAGGCCGGGTAGGCGGCGGTCTGCGCGCCGGCGGCGGGAGCGCCCAGCAACGCGCCCGCGGTCAGCGCGACGGAACCGACGGCGGCGGCGAGGTGAGTCTTCATACGACCTCCAGGATGGGATGAGCCGCGGCTGGTGGTGATGAGGTCCGTGTTCCGCAGCACTGTCGCGTGCTGACTGGCCGCGGCGGCCGTGACGTTGAGGCGGCGGGCCAGTTCACTCGTCGTGCAGCCTTCCGCTGTCACATGCAGAGCGGCAGCTCGCGTGCGGCCGAGCAGAGACTCCAGGTTCCGCACGGCGCAGCCGTCCGCTTCCGCCGGTCCGGTACCGGTCAGCGGCCGCCGGAGAGCCGGCACGGTCAGTCGGGGAGGCTGGGCAGTATCGAACGGGTCCCGCAGAAGGCTCATCGGGCGCTTCGCGAAGACCGTGGGCGTGATGATCAGCCCCCTTCCCTGGAGACGTATCTCAACTCGGCGCGGGTAGGGAGCTTCGAGCACCGGCGGACGCCAGCGGACCAGTGGTGCGCAGATCGAACGCAGCAGTAGATCGATGCCTCCCTCCAACACCAGGTTCGCGCAACGGGTGGACAGCGCGACCAGTTCGGACCGCCCTCGATGCCAGTAGGGCTCCACGGTCAGCCGATGGCAGGCGCGCACGGCCTCGGCAAGCTCCCGCCGCGCGTCGCGATCACCCTCGGACACCCGTCTGGCCCACGGCAGGTGTCCGGGTTGGAAGTCGAGCCCCTCGAACTCGCGTCGCAGCCGGGACACCGGGGCGTGCAGCAGGTTGTCCACGGCGTGGTCCAGAGAGGGCACATCACCCATCAGGGCCAGCAGATCGAGCCCGGGGCCGCGCACCGGAACCAGGGACGTCAGGGGGCGCGTGTCCGCTCCCATCCGGCCCGCAACCGCTGACCGCCACGGCGGAAGTGAGGAAGGTCCCGCTGCTCCCTCAGCAGCTCCAGGCTGAAGTAGACCTCCGCTGCGACGCCGATCGTTGCCGCCACCCGTGTCCGGACGAGGTCTTCCGCCGTGAAGTGAATGCGTAACACTGACCGGCCCCCTGCCACCGAAGTAGAACACGTGAGCGCACCCCCCAGCATGCCCCAACCCACCGCGCCCGATCCGGCTTCAGGCGTAGGCCGCGCTCGCTTCCTGACCGCGCATGCGCGCCCGTAGACCGGTTCGTGCGACGGGTCGGGTCTCCCCGGCATGACTCGGTCATCGCTGACAGCTCCGTCTTCTTCGGCGGCTTCGACACCGGGCCTGACCGCGGCTTGGACAGCAGCCTGTGGGTGGGCGCACCAGTACCCCGTGGTTCCCGTCGCCGAAGCCCTCGGCGCCCGCGTCCTGCGCGTCGACGGTGCCCTCGCCGGCTGGCTGCGCGCGGGCCGGGCCGACGCCGTGCTGCTGCGCCCCGACCACGTGGCCCTCGACACTGTTGTGCCGGGTGCCTCCCGCTTCACCGGCACGGAAGCCTGGGCCCCGCTGCTGGCCCGCACCCCACGACCCGTCATGATCGTCATGACCTCCATGACTCCATGGCCCGCCTCGACGAGGAGCGCACGTCATGCCCACGCCCGAACCGGCCGAACTGCCCGAACCCTTCTGGACCCCCGACCCGGACGAGTCGGCGACCAGCCGCATAGCGGAGTTTGCCCGCCGTGTCGGTGTGGACCCCGCCGACTACACCGCCCTGCACCACTGGTCCGTCACCGACCTCGAAGGATTCTGGGCGGCCGTCTGGGACCACTTCGCCGTCGAGGCGGCCACTCCGTACGAGCAGGTCCTGGCAGAGGAGAAGATGCCCGGGGCCCGCTGGTTCCCCGGCGCCACCCTCAACTACACGCAGCACGCCCTGCGCCACCTCGGCGCCGACGCACCCGCGATCATCGCGCTCGACGAGACCGGCGCGAGCTACGAGGTGACGGGGGAGGAACTGCGTACTCAAGTGGCATCATTCGCCGCGACGTTACGCGACCTCGGCGTCGACCGGGGCGACCGCGTCGTCGGCTACCTCCCCAACACCCCGCACGCGATCGTCGCCTTCCTGGCCACAGCCTCCCTCGGCGCCGTCTGGTCGGTCTGCGGCCAGGACTACGCGCCCCAGGCAGCCGCCGACCGCTTCGCCCAACTCGAACCCACAGTCCTTGTCGCTGCCGACGGCTACCTCTTCAACGGCACCACCCACGACCGCCGCGAGGCCGCCCTCGATCTGAGCCGGGCCCTGCCCACCCTCAAAGCCACGATCCTGGTGGAGCGCGCCGGCCTGCCCTGGCCGACCGACCTCGCCGAACCGACTGTCACCTGGCAAGAAGCGGTCGGCCGCACCGCCCCACCGCTCCACTGCACCCCCGTGCCGTTCGACCACCCCCTCTGGGTCGTCTTCTCCTCCGGCACCACCGGTCTGCCCAAGGGCATCGTCCACGGCCACGGCGGCGTCCTGCTCGAACACCTCAAAACAATCGGCCTGCACAGCGATCTCGGTCCCGGCGATCGCCTCCTCTGGTACACCACCACCCACTGGATGATGTGGAACCTCGTGGTCTCCGCCCTCCTCACCGGCGCGACCGCCTGCACCTACGACGGCAGCCCCGCCCCGCAGGCCCGCCCGGACGTGCTGTGGGAACTGGCGGCCAGGCATGGCGTCACGCTCTTCGGCACAAGCCCCCAATACCTCCTGGGCATGGCCAAGTTCGGCATCGACCCGTCCGCCGCCCACGACCTCTCGCAGGTCCGCGCCATCGGCTGCACCGGCTCCACCCTGCCGGCCTCCGCGTACCCCTGGGTGCGTGAACACGTGTCTGAGCACGTCCAGTTGGCGTCGGGCAGCGGCGGCACCGACGTCGTCTCCGGCTTCGTGGGCAGCGCCCCGACCACCCCGGTCTGGGCCGGTGAACTCTCCGCCCCCTACCTCGGCGTCGCCCTTGCCGCGTACGACACCGAAGGCCGCCCCGTCACCGACCAGGTCGGCGAACTGACGATCACCCGCCCCATGCCGTCCATGCCCCTGTACTTCTGGAACGACCCGGACGGCACCCGCTACCGCGACGCCTACTTCTCCACGTACCCCGGTGTCTGGCGGCACGGCGACTGGATCACCCGCACCGCACACGGCTCGGTGATCGTCCACGGCCGCTCCGACTCCACCCTCAACCGCAACGGCGTCCGCCTCGGCAGCGCCGACATCCACGACGTGGTCGAGCGCCTGCCGGAGATCGCCGAATCCCTCGTCATCGGGGCGGAGGAACCGGACGGCGGCTACTGGATGCCGTTGTTCGTGGTCCTCGCCGACGGCGCCGTCCTGGACGACGCCCTGCGCGACACGATCCGCCGGGCCATCCGCACCGGCGCCTCACCCCGCCATGTCCCCGACGAGATCCGCCAGGTCCCCGCCATCCCGCACACCCGCACCGGCAAGAAGCTCGAAGTCCCGGTCAAGCGCCTCCTCCAGGGCGTCCCCGCCGCCGAGGTGGTAAACCCCGGCGCCGTCGACGACCCCGCGCTGATCGACTACTACGCCCGCCTGGGCGCCGAACGCCGCGAGGGCCCCGAGGCCACCTGAGCCGCCGGCACGAAGGGCTCCGCTGCGAGCAGCGGGGCCCTTCGGCATCGTGCCCGGTGAGGCATCGGTGGCTGTCGGTCAGAACGGGCTACTGATCTCCCCGTGCCTGACCGCGCTGTCGATTCGCTCGTCGTCCAAGTAGAGCCACATGACGACGCTCGCCCGGCCGGTCGGCCGGCCGTGTAGGGGGAGGGGCTGCTGTCGTACCGCGTATGGTTACGGATTCGGTCTGCTCGGTGCCGTCGCAGATGAGGGCGGCCGTGGCGGACGCGCCGCTCCGTGGCCCTCGGTACACGCCGATGTCGAGTCGGTCGCCCGAAGAGCTGGTCTACGCTCACTGCGTGGGCCTGTGCATGGAACTCCTGATCGTCGACTGCGCGTACATAGAAGCGACGCCGGCCGAGCTGCGGGCCGACCTGGTGGAGACCGCTGCGTTCGGCAGTGACGACGCCCGGGGGCCAGACCTGCCGGAGGGATGGAGCTGGCCTGATGCCCAGAACGGCCCCTGGTACGCGAGCTACGAGTTCCGCAACACCCTCACCTCGTACAAGCCGCACTTCTGGGCCGGTGAACGCTGGGACAAGATGCGAGAGTTCGTCCAGCCCGAACTGCGTACGGCACTGGACGAGTTCAGCGCTCCGTTGTTCTGGGGCGAATACAACTGGGAGTTCGCGGATCCTCCCTTCACCCCTGCCGTCCCCGGACGGGAGAACCACTGGTGCCCAGAGACCATGCGATGGCTTCTCCCCGAGGACGTGAAAGCCCTCCATCACTTCTGGACCCAGGTCGAGCCCGGCCTGCCGTCCCTCCGTGAACCCTTCGAACAGCACGTCGCCCAGCCCACAGGTCGGATCAAAGACTTCGCGTCGTTTGCCGCCCTCGTCACCGAATGGGGGGAGGTAGTCACCGAGGCTGCAGCACGCGGGTGGGGCATCATCGGCCTGAAGTGCTGACATAGACCCCGAGCAGCGCTAGCGGCCCCGGCCGAGGTCGGCTGTTCGGTCGCCATACGTGCCATCCGCCCGCTCCTGCAGCGCCCGGCGGCACGCGCGCCGCGCGCCTCCACCCCCACCAAATGGATGTTGGCGAAACGTTGGCAGGCACGGCGACGATCGATGAGTGGTCGGTGGTCGTAGCGTCCCGGAGGCGCCGGTCCCTGGCCCGTTTGCGCGGGAGTTCTGCTCGCGCAATGGCACGCGTAGAGGAGACCTGTTTTGCGGAAGACGTTGACCATGTTGGGCATCGGCTCTGCCGCCGTTGCATCGCTGATCATGGTGTCGGGGCCTGCGGCTTCGGCGGCAAGCTGGAACTATGTCGGGTCCTCAGAGTTCAAGGTCTGGGTCTCGAAGCCGAAGAAGTCGACGGGCGGCAACTTCCTGACCTGCATCACCACCTCCTCCACCACGAAGGAGTTCTACACCCTGAAGGAAGCCGACGCGGATCACGACAACGACCTGGTCGGCGAGTTCGAGGGTGGCGGCGGCTGCATTAAGTGGAAGGACATCGGCGGGGCGGTCGACGGCTCCAATCACCGGGCGGAGTTCTACATCGAAACCACCGACGCCGAGGCCCTCCGCGTGAAGTCGTACGACTGACCGAAGGTGCGCCCCCTCCCGCTGAGGGGGCGCGTGTCTTCGGCGGCGGCATCCAGCCCACTTCACCCACCAGCAGGGCGTCCATCACCTCCTCCACGACCGCGCGGACCACGCCCGGCGCGTCCTGCGCCGGGCGCTCGACCTGCGCACCCGGCTGGGAGACACGGCGGGCGCGGCTGTCACCCAGGCCAACCTGGCCCTGCTAGAACCGGCAGCGCCCCCGCCCCCGCCCCCGCCCCTGTCCCGGCCGCCGGGCACCCGTCGGCGTGTGATCACTGCCGTTGCAGCGGTGATCGCGGTGATCGCGATCGGCTCGGCGCTAGTTCAGGCCCTCGGAGGCTCCGGCGACGTCTCTGGCCCCTCACCGTCACCGGTCACTCCAGGTTCCGGCGGCACCCTGACCGAGAGCCCGACCGAGAGTCCGACCGGGACGTCTGCCGCACCCGTCATCACCCTGTCCACCCAAGGCTTCGAGAAGGTCCACATCAACCCGGGCTCGAAGGCTCAGACAGTGGACTTCACCGTCACCAACCCCAACGGCCAGGCCATCGTCCTCGACTCCACGGACATCCCCGACGACACCGGTTTCGCGCGTGCGGGTGGCACCTGCACAAAGCAGCTGGAGGCCCGTGCCTCCTGCAAGGAATCGGCCGAACAGGAGCCGTGCGCAAGGATCCGCGTCACCACGAGAGGACTTGAGCTGACCGCGTCCATCCTGGACCCCAATTGTCCCTTCAGCGAATGGTCGGGTAGCTGCACCGACTACAGCCCCGGTGGCATCTCTTGCAAACTGCCCCCAGACAAGAACGCCGAGGCGACCGCAGCCTTCGATCCCTATCAGGAGGGCTGACATCACCGTGTCAGTGCCATCGCCGCTCTTCACCTGCCCGCTTCCCTCGTGCCCAGTCGGCCCGGCACCGTCTGCAGTCACGCGAGTTCACCGGACGGAACGAACAGATGCACGCGAATCTCAGTGCGTGGTCAGCCGTGTCCACCAGCGGACGTGGGCGGCGTGCGCGAGCTGGTTCAGGAAGGCGGTGCGGCTGGCGCGGGCCAGGTCGTGTGCGAGACGAGCGGGTTCGCAGAGCACCCCAGCTTGTGTGCGGGCTCCCGGGGCGAGCATGGAACGACTGCCGCCGTTGGTGGCTGCGAGTCTGTTGCGAACAGAGAGGCTGTTGTAGTGCTCGGCCCTGACCGGCGAAGCGCGTGTCCCGGCATGGGGATTCACGAGGCCGCACCCAGCAGATACCGCATTAGGGCCAGCCTGGTCTGGCAGATGGACTCACTCATCGGCGTGTGGGGCGGCATGGTCGAAGAAGCGGTGGTCCATGCCGAGTTGGAGCTCGCGAACCCCCGGCACCGCTGACGGCAGCGGGTCGTTGACGGCCGCGATGATCTGGCAGTCGGTGCCTCTGGGGGAGAGGGGGGGGCGGGCGGCAGAGAGCAGTGTGTCCATCACGCGGGTGCGGGTTTCCCGGTCGCGACCTTGCGCGCCCAGTCCGGTCAGCGGCGATAGGCGGAGACTTCGTTCTTGCCACCAGAGTCCAGTAGGTCGACGAGCTGGTGGCGGATACTGCTGACGGTGCGATTGACCTGCACCGCGAAGAGCTCAGGCAGCTTGAACAGGGTGAAGTGGTGGCGGGTTCGGTCGATGAGGACCTGTTCCCACGACGATGGAGGACTGACGTAGAAGCGGAGCCAGAGGGGGCTGCTCTTCACGATCCTCGCCTCGAGCCATGGATCGTGGTCGCTATGAGAACGGCATGGGCGCTACCAAAGGCGGCGCCGCCGGGAGGCGGGTGCCGGCGGCCGCGGGAAGGACGCGCCATCGTCGTGCTCCGGGTCGAAGTCGGGTTCGTCGACCGCGCGCGGATCGGCAGCCGTCTCGGTGGGCTCCGGCTCGGGGCGGCGAGCTGCACCGCGCGGCACGATGGCCGCCGTCGCCTCGGCGGCTTCGCGAGCAGCTCGTGACCGACTGACGGATGTCCCGAGTGATCCGGCCGTCGCTGTGGCCTAGGGTCTCGGACACGATTTTGACGTCGATGTCGGCGGCGAGCATGAGCGAAGCCGCGATGTGCCGCAGGTCGTGCAGCCGGATCGACGGCAGCCCCGAGAGCTCGACGAGGGGGTGGCTCACCCGCTCGGATGCGCTCGGCCAGCAACTGGTCGCGAGGGTAGGCATGGTGAATACATGAACACCACACCTCAGTCCAAGAAGTTCCTGTCCCCCATATCCCGGGCATTCGCGGTGAGTGCTGCCGTGGGCATCGCTTGTGCGGCGGGGGTGGCAACTGCCACATCCGCCGTGGCCGCGACGCCCGCCACGACCGTCGCCGCACAGACCCCCCCCCCCCCGGCGCGCCACGCAGGCGGGGAC
>NZ_JBHYIG010000198.1:3446-18750 GCF_042740015.1 Streptomyces sp. NPDC059037 | reverse complement strand
CGTCGGCGGTATCGCCAACACGGGCCTCGGCGGCTGCGGCATGTAACGGCGCGGGGCCCATCGGCGTAACGGCATCAGACCCGCATGCGCGGCGCGGTCAGTGGACCGGCGCGCCCGACGGCTGCTGCGGGGCGATGCCCAGCGCCGTCGCGTACTTGGAGAGCGCCAGCTTGCCGATCGCCGGGTAGGCGCCGAGCGACTCGGCGACGGAGCAGCCCGCCTCCTTGGCGGCGTCATCGAGCAGGCTCGCGTCGATCTCCGGGCCGATCAGGTACGGGGCGAGCGCCAGCTGGGTGGAGCCGGAGCCGCGCAGCTGCTCGGCGGTCGCCGCGATGGCGCCCTCCTGGTCGAGCGCGGCGGCCATCACCGGCACCGCGAGGCGCGCGGCGAGCAGCATGCCGGTGATCCCGGCGGCCTGCACGGCCTCCTCGCCGCCGACCGTGGCGAGGACGATGCCGTCCGCCGCGGTCGCCACCGTGAACAGGCGGGCGCGGTCGGCGCGGGCCAGACCGGCCTCCGAGAGGCGCACGTGCAGCGCCTCGGCGAGCAGCGGGTGCGGGCCGAGCACGTCGGTCAGTTCGGCGGGCGCGCGGCTGTCCATCACGGCCTGCCGCACGCGCCGCATCAGCGCGTTGTCGGGGCCCGCGAGGAGCGGCACCACGACGGCGACGGGGCCGTCGGGCTCGGCGACCTCCGCACCAGCGGCGCGCGCCTGCTCATAGCGGGCGGTGCGCTCGGTGGAGGCGTGCGCGAGCACGGACTGCAGCGAGGGGAACTCCGGGAACGAGGTGGTCGTCGCGTCCTCGGTGCCGTCGAGATACCCGATACGGGCGTCGAGACCGGGCAGCTCGGAGCGGGCGATGCTCACGACCTCCTCGGCGAGGCTGCGCGTGGCGGTGCTGGGTACGCCCGGTACGGCGAGGACGAGCGCGGGCGCGTTCTCGGGAGCCGCCACGGGCTCCGGGCGGCGGTGCCGACCGGGCTGGCGGGGTCGCGGCATTCGTACGGGCAGGCCTGATGCGGGCCCGGTGGGGGAGCTCATGGCCCCGCATGCTACTGGTCTCCGGGGCCGCACTGTTCGGGGAGGGTGCAGGTGGGCGGTATACGTCCACTTTTGTCTGATGAGTTACGTAGAGGTCAACTGTCGCCCTCTGTGTGCACGGTGACGCCCTCTGTGTGCACGGTGACGCCCTCTGTGTGCACGGTGACGCCCTCTGTGTGCACGGTGAGCATGCGCGGATCGAGCGGCAGCCGGAGCCTGTCGGCGGCGAGGTCGGCGGCGATGCGCACCGCGCCGTCCAGCGGGTCACCGGCGGCCGTGACCTGGCGTGCGGAGGGCAGTCGCTCCGCGAGTTCGGCGCGCAGGGGCGTCAGGAGCGGCTGGCCCATCTTGAACAGGCCGCCGGTCAGGGCGAGTTCGCGGACCGTGCCCGCAGCGGGCGGCGGGCAGGCGGCCGCCGCCGTCTCGGCGATGTGCGCGGCCGCCGCGCGCAGGATGCCCGCGGCGACGGGGTCGTCCGGTGCGCAGCGCGCCACTTCGGGTGCGAAGGAGGCGAGCACGGCGGGCCGGTCCGTGCGCGGGTAGAGCTGGCCCGGCAGCCCGGACAGCGGGCCGAACAGTTCCTCGGCGCGGGCCCGCAGCGCCGCCGAGCCGCCGCGCCGCCCGTCGAACGCCCGCATCGCCGCTTCGAGCCCCGCGCGGCCGATCCACGCGCCGCCGCCGCAGTCCCCGAGCAGATGCCCCCAGCCGTCGGCCCGCCGCCAGGACGCCAGGTCCGTGCCGATCGCGATCAGGCCGGTGCCCGCGGCGACGACCGCGCCGGGCCGGTCGCCGAGCGCTCCGGCGTACGCGGTGACGGCGTCCGCGGCCAGCGCCACGCGGCGTACGCCAAGGGACTGGCGCAGGGCGGACGGGAGTTCGGCGCGGAGTTCGTCGCCGAGGGTCGCCAGGCCGGCGGCGCCGACGGCGACTGCCGCGATCCGCCCGCCGCCCGCCTGTCGCAGCAACTCCTCCGCCATGGGCAGCAGTTGCTCCATCAGGTGCCCCGCGTCGATGCCGTGCGGGCCGGTGCGCACGGGCTCCTTCGAGCTCAGCGGGTCAGGGCGGCGCGATGCGGCGGGCCCGCCGAGGGCGACCCGCATCCCCGAGCCGCCCGAGTCCACCCCGATGACGCACGGGGCGTCCGTCACGGCAGCCGCCAGTCCACCGGCTGTGCGCCCTGCTGGACCAGCAGGTCATTGGCCCTGCTGAAGGGGCGCGAGCCGAAGAAGCCGCGGTCCGCCGACATGGGTGAGGGGTGCGAGGACTCCACGGAGGGCAGCGGGCCGAGCAGCGGCCGCAGATTGCGGGCGTCGCGCCCCCACAGGATGGAGACGAGGGGCCGCCCGCGCGCGGCGAGCGCCTTGATGGCCTGCTCGGTGACCTCCTCCCAGCCCTTGCCCCGGTGCGCGGCCGGGCGTCCGGGGGCCGTGGTGAGCGCCTTGTTGAGCAGCAGGACGCCCTGCCGCGTCCACGGCGTGAGGTCGCCGTTCGACGGCGGCGGGAGCCCGAGGTCGCTGCCCATCTCGCGGTAGATGTTGATGAGGCTGCCGGGCAGCGGACGCACCTCGGGCGCGACGGAGAACGAAAGGCCCACCGCGTGCCCCGGTGTCGGGTAGGGGTCCTGGCCGACGATCAGCACCCGCACCTCGTCGAAGGGCTGTTGGAACGCGCGGAGCACGTTCGGCCCGGACGGGAGGTAGGTGCGTCCCGCGGCGATCTCAGCGCGCAGGAAGCCGCCCATCTCGGTGATCTTTCCGGCGACGGGTTCGAGGGCCTTCGCCCAGCCCGCCTCGACGATTTCATGCAAGGGTCGTGGTGCCACGGCGTCACCCTACTGCCGTAACGGGGGCGTCGATCAACCGATGGCCGCAGCCCTGACGCACAGTACGTCGGGCAGATGGGACGCCAACTCCTGCCAGCTGTCGCCGTCGTCCGCCGAGGCATACACCTCGCCGTTGCGATTGCCGAAGTAGATGCCCGCCGGGTCCTGGCCGTCGCTCCACATCGCGTCCCGCAGCACCGTGCCGTAGTGGTCGCCCGAAGGGAGGCCCGCGCTGAGCGGCTCCCAGCTCTTGCCCGCGTCGCTCGTGCGGTAGACCCGGCATCGGTGGTCGGCGGGGACGCGGTCGATGTCCGCGTTGATCGGGAAGACATACGCCGTGTCCGCGCGGTGCGGGTGTGCGACGACGGCGAAGCCGAAGTCGGAGGGGAGGCCCTCGCCGATGTCCGTCCAGTTCCCGCCCGCGTCGTCGCTGCGGAACACGCCCCAGTGGTTCTGCAGATACAGGCGGTCCGGGTCGACCGCGTCCCGGGCGACCTTGTGCACGCACTGGCCGAACTCCGGGTCGGGGTCGGGCAGGAAGACCGCGGAGACGCCGTGGTTCGACGGGGCCCAGCTCTCGCCGCCGTCCAGCGTGCGGAACACCCCGGCCGTGGAGACGGCGACCGTCACCGCGTCCGGGTCGCGGGGGTCGGTCAGGACGGTGTGCAGGCCTTCTCCGCCGCCGCCCGGCACCCACTCGCCGCGCGTGGGGTGCTCCCAGAGCGGGCGTACGAGCTCGAAGGTCTCGCCCCTGTCCCGCGATGTGTAGAGGGCCGCCGGTTCCGTGCCCGCGTACACGACGTCCGGTTCGGCGGTCGCGGGGTGCAGCTGCCAGACGCGCTCAAGGGAGGCGCCGGTGTCCTTGGGGAACTTGACGGCCGGCTTGGCCGGTTCCGTCCAGGTCCTGCCGAGGTCGTCGGAGTGGAACACCGAGGGGCCGAAGTGGGAGCTGTCGCCGCCCACCAGGATCCGGGGGGTGCTGCCGCGGGTGTCGATGGCCGTCGAGTAGATGGCCTGGGCGTTGAAGTACGGACTCTCGTCGAACTGCCAGGTTCCGGTGGCGCCGCGTTTGCGGCCGATGAACAGGCCTTTGCGGGTGCCTACGGTCAGGATGAGATCGGCCATGGTGGCCACCTCCGACGTCGTTGTCTCAGGTATCAGCCAGTCTGCACCCCGGCACTGACAGTCACCCCCGCACGGGACGTCATCGCAGGTCGGGCGGGGTGTCCAGCTCGCCGGCCACCTCCGCGATCGTCTCAGGGCCGACCCGGCAGCACCCGCCGATCAGCCGCGCCCCCGCGTCCCGCCAGCCGGTGACCCGGCCCGCGCTGAAGCGCTGGGGCCCCTGCCACGTCTTGGTGGCCGCGTCCCATGTCTCGCCGCTGTTGGGGTAGACCACCACCGGCTTTCCGGTGATCCTCGCGGCGAGGCGCACCGCCGCGTCCGCGTCGCGCGGGTCGCAGCAGTTGACGCCCACCGCGAAGATCTCGTCGGCTTCGGCCGCGAGCGCGAAGGCCTCGGTCAGGGGCTGGCCCGCGCGCGTGAAGCCGCCGGAGACCGTGTACGAGAGCCATGCGGGGACGCCCAGGCCGCGGACCGCGCGCAGCAGCGCCCGCGCCTCGTCCGTGTCCGGCACCGTCTCCAGGGCGAGGACGTCGGGCGCCGCGTCCGCGAGGACCTCCAGGCGAGGGCGGTGGAAACGCTCCAGGTCGGCCACGGTCAGGCCGTAGCGGCCGCGGTACTCGGAGCCGTCGGCGAGCATCGCCCCGTAGGGACCCGCGGAGGCGGCCACCCACACCTCCCGACCCACGCCCGCCCCCGCGACCCGCGCCAACTCCACGCTCAGACGCAGCAGTTCAGCGGTGCTCACGGCATCGATGCCGTGCTGGGCGAAGCCCTCGAACGTCGCCTGATAGCTCGCCGTGGTGGCGATGTCCGCGCCCGCTTCGTAGTACGCCCGGTGCGCCGCCGCGATCGCCTCCGGCTCGTCGGCCAGGAGCCGCGCCGACCACAGGGCGTCGCCCAGGTCGTGCCCGGCGGCCTCCAACTGGTTGGAGAGGCCGCCGTCAAGCACGAGCGGGCGGCGGGTCAGGGCTTGTGCGAGGCTCACGCCGTCGACGCTAGCCGAGGCGCGGGCAGCGGGAAGTGGCACGCGACCTGGTGTCCCGCACTGTTCGGGGTGCTCACCGGCGGTTCCGTGGTCGAGCACACCTCCTGGGCCGCCGGGCACCGGGTGCGGAAGCGGCAGCCCGAAGGGGGCTGCGCGGCCGACGGTGTCTCGCCCTCCAGGGGCGAGCGGTCGAGCCCTGCCGCCGCCTCCGGGTCGGGCAGGTTGACCGTGTCGAGGAGCCCGCGCGTGTAGGGGTGCAGCGGATGTGCGTACACCTGCTCGGCGGGGCCCGACTCCACCAGCTTGCCGAGGTACATCACACCGACCGTGTCCGCCAGGTGGCGCACGACGGCCAGGTCGTGCGAGATGAACAGATACGTCAGACCGCGTTCGCGCTGCAGCTCCCGCATCAGGTTCAGGATCTGCGCCTGGACGGACACGTCGAGCGCGGAGACCGGCTCGTCGGCGACCACCAGATCGGGGGAGAGCGTCAACGCCCGTGCCAGGCCGATGCGTTGCCGCTGGCCTCCGGCGAACTCGTGCGGATAGCGGTGCACGGCGCCGCGCGGCAGGCCCACCGCGTCGAGGAGTCCGGCGACCAGCTTCTCCTGGTCGGCCCGGCTGCCGACGCCCTGGATGACCAGCGGCTCCCGCAGGATCTCGCCGACCCGCATCCGCGGGTCCATGGCGGCCGTGGAGTCCTGGAACATCAGCTGGACGCGCCGCCGGTGCGCACGCCGCTCGGCGCGTGACATGTCCGCCGGGTCGCTGCCCCCGAAGCGGACCCGCCCCGCCGTCGGCTCCTCCAGGCCCGCGACGATCCGCCCGAGCGTCGTCTTGCCGCAGCCGGACTCGCCGACCATGCCGAACGTCTCGCCCTTGCGGATCTCCAGGGACACCCCGCCGACCGCGCTGACCGTGCCCCTGCGGCGCGAGAACGCACTGCCCTTGAGGGGGAACTCCTTGACCAGCGCGTCGAGTTCGAGCAGTACGTCACCGGGGGCGCCGGGCGCGGGCACGGTCTCCGGCAGCACGATCTCCTCGTCCGACGCCTCGTCCGGCACCGGGTGGAAGCATGCGAACCGGTGCTCTGCGCCTGCCACTTCGTCGTCCGCGAGCGGCGGTTCCTGATGGCGGCACTCGTCCGTGGCGAAGGCGCAGCGCGGCGCGAACCGGCAACCCGTGGGCCGCACCGCCAGGTTCGGCGGCAGGCCGGGGATGGTGTGGAGCTCCGTGCCGCTGTCCGCGGCCCGCTCGGGGAGCGAGGCGAACAGGGCCTCCGTGTAGCGGTGCCGTGGCCGCGCGAACAGGTCGCGTACATCCGACTGTTCGGCGACCTTCCCCGCGTACATCACCGCGACGCGGTCGACCCGGTTGGCGATCACGCCCAGATCGTGGGTGACCAGGATCATCGCCATGCCGAGCCGCTCGCGCAGCCCGTCGATCAGCTCCAGGATCTGGTGCTGCGTCGTCACGTCGAGGGCCGTCGTCGGCTCGTCCGCGATCAGCAGCTTCGGCTCGCAGACCAGGGCCATGGCGATCGCCACGCGCTGGCGCATGCCGCCCGAGAGCTGATGCGGATAGGCCTTCATGCGCTCGGCGGGCTGCGGCATGCCGACCAGGCGCAGCATCTCCTCGGCCCGCGCCCAGGCTTCCTTCCTGCCCAGATCGGTGCGGTGCAGCAGCAGCGGCTCGGCCACCTGCGCGCCGATCGTCATCGTGGGGTTGAGGGAGGTCAGCGGGTCCTGGAAGACCATGCCGATGGTGTTGCCGCGTACGTCCTGAAGGACGGGCGCGGAAGCGGCGGCCAGGTCCGTGCCGTCGAACAGGACGCGTCCGCCGGTGACTTGGCCGCCGGGCGGAAGCAGCCCGAGGATGCTGAGCGCGGTCATCGTCTTGCCGCAGCCCGACTCGCCCACGATCCCCAGGGCCTCGCCCGCCGCGAGTTCCAGCGAAATGCCGTCGAGGGCGTGGACGGTGCGGTCGCGCGATGCGATGTCGACGCGCAGGTCTTCCATCTTGAGCAGAGGCTCGGTCATGTCTGGTTCTCCCTTACTTCCGCAGCCGCACTTCGAAGGCGTCCCGCAGCCCGTCACCGATGAAGTTGAACGCGGCGACGACCAGGACGATCGCGATGCCCGGCGGGAAGATCAGCCACCAATAGCCGTTCTGGGTGTAGGTGATGCCGGCCGACAGCATCGAGCCCCAGTCCGCCGACGGCGGCGGGATGCTCAGCCCCAGGAAGGCGAGATAGCTGACGTAGAGGATGGCGTCGGCGATCTGGAAGGTGCAGTTGACGATGACCGTGCCGATGGCGTTCGGCACGATGTGCTTGAACACGGCCCGCGCCCCGCCGCCGCCCATCATCCGCATCGCCTGGACGTACTCGCGGTCACGCAGCGAAAGCGCCTCGCCGCGCACGAGACGGGCCGGGGAGAGCCAGGCCACCGAGGCGATGATGACGATGAGGACGCCCTTGCTGGGCGTGATGATCGCGGCGACCACGACGAGCAGGAACATCGCGGGGATCGCGAGTGTGGCGTCGGTGATCCGCATCATCGCGGCGTCCACCCAGCCGCCGAAGTACCCGGCGACCGCCCCGTACACGGTCCCGAAGAGCGTCGCCAACAGGCCCGCCGCCAGGCCGATTTCGAGCGAGGTCTGCCCGGCGACCATCAGCCGTCCGGCCATGTCGTAGCCGAGGTCGGTGGTGCCGAGGAGGTGGCCGGAGCTGCCGGGGGCGAGGTTGGCCTGGGAGAGGTCGGTGTGCACCTGCTCGGTGGAGTGGAGCAGCGGCCCGAGGTAGCTGAAGGCAAGGAGCAGGACCAGGACCACCACGCCGGTCAGGGCGAGCTTGTTGCCGGTGAAGACCTGGAGGGTGCGGCGGGCCAGCGAGGGTGTGGCCTGTGCGGCTTCCTCGTGCCCTGGGGTGACAGCGGCGGTCGCGGTGCTCATGCCACGCTCCGTATCCGGGGGTCGAGGACGGCGTACAGGATGTCGGTGAGCAGCGAGCCGACGACGGTGGCGATGCCGACGACGAGCGTCACGCCGAGCAGCACCGGGAAGTCGGAGCCCTGTGCCGCGTTCCAGAACAGCAGCCCCATGCCGGGGTAGTTGAACATCGACTCGACGACGAGCGCGCCGCTGAAGAGGGTGGGCAGATAGAGGCCGAGCAGCGTCGCGAGGGGGATCAGCGCGTTGCGCAGCACATGCCGGACCATGATCCGGCGGCTCGACTGGCCCTTGGCCATCGCCGTACGGACGTATTCCTCGGTGAGGTTGTCCAGGACCGCCGAGCGCATGTAGCGGCTGAACATCGCCACGATGCCGAAGGCCATGGTGACGACGGGAAGGATCAACCCCGTGAAGTCGCCGAGGAGTTCACCGATCGTCTCGCCCTGCGGCGCCTCCGCCGGGAGGATCGGCAGCACTTGCGCGAACAGGATGATCATGATGAGGCCGAGGAAGAACACCGGCGTCGCGTACAGCAGGAAGGCGAGCCCCGTCAGCGCGTAGTCCGACGCCTTGCCCCGCCGCACGGCCTGCAGCAGACCGAGCGGCACGGCGATGATCACCGCGAGCACGGTGGAAAGGACCGTCAGGAGCAGCGTCTTCGGCAGCCGCTGCTTGAGCAGTTCGAAGACCGGCGAGTTGAGCTTGAAGGACTCGCCGAGGTCCCCCGTGAAGAGCCGCTTCAGATACATCGCGTACTGCTGGGGCAGCGAACGGTCGTACCCCTGCTGGTGGTTGAAGTGCTCGATCTGCTGCGGGGTGCCCTTCGGGCCGAGGATGGCGCGGGCCGGACCGCCGGGCAGCATGTGCAGGAGCGTGAAGACGATGACCGAGACCAGGAAGAGCACGACGAGCGCCTGAAGGAAGCGCTTGACCAGAAAGCCGGTCACTTCTCGGCTCCCTTCTTCTTGACGTAGTACCAGTCCTGCGGCGCGAAGGTGACCGTCGGGTTCTGCCCGACGCCCCGCAAGTCGTTGCGGATCACGGAGACTTGGTACGCCGGGTTGGGCATCCACATCACGGGCAGCTGCTCGGCCAGATACTCGCCGTACTCGTGCACGGCCTTCATGTCGGGGGAGTACTGCACGCCCCGGATGATCCGGTCGGCCTTCTTGTCGCTGTAGTTGCCGAAGTTGGCCGATGCGCCGGTCGAGAAGAGCTGCTCGCCGCTGGGGTTGAGGGGGTAGTACCAGCTGCCGGCCGTCCCGAAGAACGACATGTCCCAGTCGCAGCCGGGGTCCTTCGCCTTGCAGGGCACGGAGTTGCCGAGCACGGAGTTGAGCGGCTGCTGGCGGACGGTGAGGTCGATGCCGGCCTTGGAGAGCGAGGACTTCAGCTCCTGCATCATGTTCGTCGTCTCGGTGGAGCCGGACTGGGAGAGCAGGGTGAGCTCGAGCGGGTCGTTCTTCGCGATGCCCTTGCCGCACTCGTCGGCGCCCGTTCCGGGGCGTGCGCAGCGTGCGGTGCCGTCCTGGGTCCGCCAGCCGTGCGCCGTGAGCAACTGCCGTGCCCTGTCGACGGAGAAGGGGTACTGGTTCTTCTCCATCGCCTTGGACAGGTACTGGCTCTTGGGCGTCACCGGCACCGGTCCCAGGGTCGGTGTCGCGCTGCCCTGCCAGACGACGTCGCTCATCGCCTTCTGGTCGACGAGGTGCTGCATCGCCTGCCGGATGTAGAGCTGGTCCATCACCGGGCCCGCGTGCGTGGAGTTGAAGTTGTAGACGATGTACGTCGCCGCCCAGCCCTCCCACGGATCGACGCGGTAGCCCTTCTCCTCGAACCTCCCCTTCTGCGCCATCACCGACGGCGGGATGTAGCCGTAGTCCACGCCGCCCGAACGCAGCACGTTGTACTCGGAGTCGGCAGTGGTGAAGGGTTTGAAGACGACCTTGTCGAGGTGCGGGCGCTGGGACTCCGGGCCGGTGTACCTCTCGTTCGGGACGATGGTGACCTGGCCGTTGTCCCGCCACCCGGCCAGCTTCCAGGGGCCGTTGACCGTCCTCCAGAGCGGATCGGTGCCGTACGAGCCAAGGCTCTTGGCGTGCCGGGTGAGCCGTGCGAAGACCGCCTTGGCGCCCGCCTTCGTACGGTCCCAGTCGGCGATCCTCCCGCCCTCGGTCTTGGCGTCCCAGGCGTGCTGGGGCAGCGCGCGCATCAGCGTGAGCTGGTTGGCGGCGAACCAGTCGGGGTTGTACGCGCGGCTCAGGTGCAGCCGCACGGTGTGGTCGTCGACGGTCTCGAAGCGCTTGACGTTGTCCGGCATGGTGCCGACCGAATAGTTGGCCCAGTCCGCCTTGTTGGCCTTGAGGAGGTTGAACCAGAACTCCAGGTCGCGGGAGGTGACCGGCTCTCCGTCGGACCACTGCACGCCCTCGCGCAGCGGCACGGTCACGGTCCTGTTGCCGTCGCTGAACTTCGGTTCGAGGCCTAGGGTGCTCGGGCCGTGCGTGGTCAGCTCCGCCTTGCCCTTCTCCTGCACGGCGTCGTACACGGGCGAGAACAGCAGCGACTGGATGCCGTAGTTGTACGAGCCGCCGTAGCCGGGCGGACCGATCGGGAAGATCCAGTTCGGTGTCGCGGCGGGCGGCAGCGCCATCGTCGCCGTGCCGCCCTCGACCGGAGTGCCGCCGGTGGGGCCCATGTCGACGCGGCCGCCCTCCTGGGTGCATCCCGTGAGCGCCGCCGCGAGGACGAGCAGCGCCGCGGCCGCGGGCCTGAGTGAGCGCATGGCGATGGGCCTCCAAGGGGTACGGACCTGCCCCGTGCCGGAGAACGACGAGGCGGCGCCCGAACGCTAGGCCGGGCGAGAAAACCAAGTCAATAGCTTCATTCGGCAAGAAGTCGAAAAGCCGGGAGGGCTGGTCAACTTCCTTCGAGTCGCCCTAGTGTTCGTCTCGTTGTCGAACGAACGGCTCGAAGCAACATTGAAGCAACTGGGGGCGGCATGGCCGGTACACCACTCGGCGAACCAGGATCGGCGCAGCACATCCTGCAGCTGGTCTCATCGGGCGCCGCGTCGTCCCGGGCCGATCTCGTACGGGAGTTGGGGCTCGCCGCGTCCACGGTCTCGCTGCGGGTCCAGGAACTGGTCGGCGCGGGACTCCTCACCGAATCCGGCGAGGGGGCGTCCCGTGGCGGTCGCCGCCCCCGCCTCCTGCGCGTCCACGCACAGGGCGGCGTCGCCCTCGCCGCGGACCTGGGCAGCCACCACGCACGCCTCGGCGCCGTCGATCTCGGCGGCACCGTCCTGGACGCCGTCGACCTGCCGCACGACATCACCGCGGGACCCGAGTCCGCCGTGGACTGGCTCTGCGGGCAGGTCGCCGAACTCCGCGCCCGGCAGCGCGAAGCGGGCCGCACCGTCCGCGCGCTCGGCGTCGCCTTCCCCGGCCCCGTGCAGCCCGCCGAGGGCCGCGTCCTCAGCCCGTCCCGGATGCCCGGCTGGCACCGCTACCCGCTGCGCGACGTACTCGCCGAACGCCTCGGCATCCCCGTCACCGTCGACAACGACGCCACGATGATGGCCGTCGGCGAACACCGCACCGCACGGCCCGAACTCGACCACATGGTCGTCGTCAAGGCGGGCCGCGGTATCGGCAGCGGTGTCATCGCGGCGGGCCGCCCGCACGACGGCGCCAACGGCTCCGCCGGCGACATCAGCCACGTACGCATCGAGGCGGCGGGCGACCGGCCGTGCAGCTGCGGCAACATCGGCTGCCTGGAGACCGTGGCCAGCGGCGCGGCGCTGATCCGCGAACTGGCCCTGCAGGGCGTCGAGGTGGCGGACACGAACGAACTCCTGCGCCTGGTAGCCGATGGCGACCCGCCGGCCACCACCCTCGTCCGCACCGCCGGACGGCACATCGGCACGGTCCTGTCCGTCGTCGTCAACTTCTTCAACCCGCAGGCCGTCGCCATCGGCGGGGTGCTCGCCACCGCCGAGCCACTGGTCGCCGCCGTACGCGGGGTCCTCTACGAACGCTGCCTGCCGCTGGCCACCGCGGACCTGGAGATCACCACCACGGTGACCGGCCGCGACGCGGGCCTGCTCGGCGCCGGCCTCACCGCCCTGCGCCACCACCTCCCGACCGCCCCGGCCCCCGCATCCCAGGAAGAGAGCGTCCACGCATGACCACCCCCGCGACCCAGCAGCGTCGCCTCCGCATCGGCATCGGCGGCATCGGCATCGAGTCCTCCACCTTCTGCCCGCACCGCTCCACCACGGACGACTTCCGCCGGACGCGCGGCCAGGAACTCCTCGACCGCTACACCTGGACCCAGGCGGACTCGGACCTGGCGTACACGGTCGAATGGGTGCCGCTGCTGCACGCGACCTCGCTGCCCGGCGGTCCGGTGGAGGCCGAGTCGTATCTGCTCCTCAAGGACGAACTGGTCACGCGCATACGGGAAGCGGGCCCCCTGGACGGTCTCGTCTACGAAATCCACGGCGCGATGAGCGTCATCGGTCTCACCGATGCCGAAGCTGACTTGACGGAGGGCGTCCGAGCCGCCCTCGACGCCGTCGGCACCCCCGACGGCGGACGCCCGATGATCTCGGCCGCCATGGACCTGCACGGCAACGTCTCGCGCCGCTTCGCCGAGCCGGTCGACCTGCTCACCGCCCACCGCCTCGCCCCGCACGAGGACGCCTGGGAGACCCGCGAGCGCGCCGCCCGCAATCTCGTGCGCTGCCTGCGCGATGGCACCCGGCCGCACCGCGCCTGGGTGCAGATCCCCGTCCTGCTGCCCGGCGAGAAGACAAGCACCCGTCTGGAGCCCGCCAAGTCGCTGTACGCCTCGCTCGCCGAGATCGAGAAGCTGCCCGGCATCCTCGACGCCGCGATGTGGGTCGGCTACGCGTGGGCGGACGAACCGCGCTGCCAGGCCGCGATCGTCGTCACCGGCGAGGACGCCGAACTGGCCGCCGCCGAGGCCGAGAAGCTGGCCCGCCGCTACTGGGACGCCCGCCGCGACTTCGTCTTCGTCGGCCCCACGGGCAGCGCAGAGGAGTGCATCGAGCAGGCGGTGGCCTCGACCGAGCGGCCCTTCCTGATCAGCGACTCAGGGGACAACCCGACCGCGGGCGGCGCCGGCGACCTGGCGTACATGCTGGGCAGGCTCCTGGAGAACGAGGCGATCCGCTCCGGAGCGGTCACCGCCGTCCACCCCGGCATCACCGACCCCGTCGCCGTCGCCCGCTGCTTCGAGGCCGGAGTGGGCGCCGATGTCACCCTGAGCGTCGGCGGCAAGGTCGACACGAACCACGGCGGGCCGTACGAACTCACCGGCACCGTCGTGGCGTTGCAGCGCGCCGCCGAGCAGAAGGACCGGGCCGCGGGCGGCGCCTACGACCGGGGCGTCGACATGGCGGCGGTGCGCAGCGGCGGGGTGACCGTGATCCTGGTCGAGCGCCGCAAGCCGTTCCACACCCTCGCGGACTTCCTCGGCCCGGCCGACGGCGGTCTCGGCATCGACCCGCGCACCTTCGACCTGGTCGTGGTCAAGATCGGCTATCTGGAGCCAGAGTTGTACGACATGGCGGCCGACTGGCTCCTCGCCCTCACCCCGGGCGGCGTCGACCAGGACCTGTTGCGGCTCGGCCACCACCGGGTGGAGCGCCCGCTGTATCCCTTCGACGATGATGCGTACGACACGGGGGCGGGCCCGGATCTGACGGCGGCTCAGCTGTCCCCGCTCGCCTGAAGATCCCGGTGATCGCCTGATGAGAGGGGGCTTCACCGGCCAGAACGGGTCTGCGAAGGTGATCCCTTCGAGCCGCGAACCCGTCCGGAGGAGCCCCCGTGAAGCGTGCCGCCACCCTGTCCGCCCTGGTCTGTCTGCTCGCCGTGACGGCTGCCGCGCCCGCGTCGCCCGACGCCGGCCGCGGCAAGGACCGCCACCACGGCAGCCTCCTGGACTCCGTCCCCAAGGCGGGCGTCCTGAAGGTGTGCACGACGGGCGACTACCGCCCGTTCACCCACCTCGACCCCGCCGAAGGAACGTACAGCGGAGTGGACATCAAGATGGCCGAGGACCTTGCCAAGAGCCTCGACGCGAAGCCCTCGTACGTGGCCACGACGTGGGCGAACCTCACCAAGGACGTCGCGGCGGGCCGCTGCGACATCGCCGTCGGCGGCGTCTCCATCACCCTGCCGCGCGCCCGCCAGGTCTACTTCAGCGAACCGACCCGCGAGGACGGCAAGACGCCGATCGTCCGCTGCGCCGACAAGGACGAGTTCGGCGACGGCACCCTGAAGGACATCGACAAGCCCGGCACCACCGTGATCGTCAACCCCGGTGGCACGAACGAGCAGTTCGCGCGCGCCAGCATCAAGCAGGCCACCATCAAGCTGCACCCGGAGAACACCACGATCTTCCAGGAGATCATCGAGGGCCGCGCGGACGTGATGATGACGGACGCGAGCGAGACCCGCTACCAGTCCAAGATCCACCCCGAGCTCTGCTCGCTCCACCCCGACAAGCCCTTCACCTTCTCCGAGAAGGCATACGCACTGCCGCGCGGTGACGAGGAGTTCAAGGAGTACGTCGACCAGTTCACCCACCTCGCCACGCACGACGGGACGTACGCGGCGTACGAGGCCGAGTGGATGGGCGGCGCCTGAGGGCCCCCTAGTGCCCGGCCCCCAGGGGGTATCCCTGGGACGGTCCCCGAGGCCAGGGGGTGTGCCGCGGTCCTAACGTCCTTGGCATGTCTTCCTCCCGCGCACGGTGCATCCACAGCAGGCAGAGCGGCCGGCTCGCCTCGACCACCACCGCCGACATCGACGAGCTCGTGGCCGGGCTCAAGGACCGGCCGCGGGTCGTGCTGCACTTCCACGGCGGGCTCATCGACGACACGCTGGGGTTCGCGACCGCCGAACGCCTGGCGCCCGTCTACGAAGCGGCCGGGGCCGACCCCGTCTTCTTCGTGTGGAGCAGCGGGCTCCTGGAGACGCTGCGGGGGAACCTGCCGCAGATCCTGAACGAGAGCGTCTTCCGTACGCTGCTCAACAGGGTCACGCGGTACGCGACAGGCATCGTCTTCCAGGAGCCGGGACAGCGGGCCCTCGGGGTGGTGGCCACCCCTACCCCGAGGGCCGTCGCAGCGGAACTCGCCCAGGTGCGGGCCGGGCAGGAGCCGTACGCACGGCTGACCGCACCGGCCGACGTACCGGAACTGACCGACGAGGAACAGCGGCAGCTGGCCGCCGAGCTCTCGACGGACACCGAACTCGCCGAGCGCACCCGGGAGATCGTCAACTCGGTCGCACCGGAGCCCGCAGAGCAGGCCGCCGCGGCGCGAGACGCCATCGGGGGG
>NZ_JBHYIG010000198.1:0-3436 GCF_042740015.1 Streptomyces sp. NPDC059037 | reverse complement strand
CCCGACGAAGCAGGCCCCGGGGGGCCGCGCCCCCCACCCCCGCCCCCCCGCCCGCGGGGGCGCGCCCCGCCTGGGGGGGGCGTGCCGCGGCGGCCACACTGATGTCACCGGACATCGTCGCCGAACTCGTGGACCGGGCGGGGACGGGGGAACGCGCCCTGGTCAGCACGGCGTTGCTGGTCCGCAAGACCGTGCGCGTGGTGGCCGCCGTCGTCGGACGGTTCCGGCGGCGCACCGACCACGGGCTCTACCCGACGGTCGTCGAGGAGATACTCCGCGAGTTCTACCTGGCCGGCGTGGGCGCGGCGATCTGGGACGCGATGAAACGGCAGACCGCCGACACCTTCGCCGCCAGTGACGAGGCCCGCGCCGGACGGTACTTCCTCGACCGGTTCGCCGAACTGCTCGCCACCGGCACCCGGCCCCAGGTGACCGTCGTCGGCCACAGCGCGGGCGCCGTGTTCATCGGCAACCTCCTCGACGACATCGCCCGCAGGCGCGCCGCCGCGGACGACCCCCTGCCGCCCGACTTCCGCTTCCGTGACGTGGTGCTCCTCGCGCCCGCCTGCACGGTGTCGCAGTTCGCACCCGTCGTACGCCGCCAGGCCGAACTCTTCGACCGGTTCCGGATGTTCACGATGACGGACGAGGCGGAGCGGGCCGACCACCTGGTGCCGTTCCTGTACCCGAGGTCGCTGCTCTACTTCATCTCCGGCGTCCTGGAACGCGGGCAGGACGAGAAATCCGCCGTCATTCCGGTCGCCGGCATGCAGCACTGGTACCTCGACGCGGCGGCCGTGGACCGCGACTCGGCCGACCTGCGCGGCTTCCTGAGCGCCAACCCCGCGCGAACCGTGTGGTCACCGGGCGACGGCGGCCGCGGACGGCGGTCGGGCGCCATCAGCCACACCGCGTTCGACGACGACCCAGACGTGCTCGCGAGCATGGCCGACATGCTCGCCGACTGACGCCACCGACGGGGGAGATACGCATGAACGATCTGCACTACGCAGTGGTCGTCGGCATCAACCGATACCCGGCCATCGGCGACCTACAGGGGGCACGGGGCGACGCCTGCCGGTTCCACGACTGGCTCGTCGACCCCGGGGGAGGCGCCGTGCCCGCGGCCAATGTCCACCTGGTCACCGCGACCGAGGAGGACGAGCGCACCGACGACTTCCTGAGCGCCGTGCCGACCAGGGACTACGTCGACCGGGCGCTCTACCGCTCGCACACGGCCGTGGGGAAGGCCGTCAGGGCCAGGCCGGAGGAGGAGCAGTCCGACGCGTGGCGGGCGACCAGACTGTACGTCTTCCTGGCGGGGCACGGGTTCTCGCCGTCCAACAACAGCGACGCGGCGCTGCTCATGGCCAACGCCGCGCGGGACTACATGGGCAGCCACATCGCCGTACGCCAGTACCTGAACTGGTACGAGTCGGCGTCGCCGTTCCACGAGGTGGTCTTCCTCGCCGACTGCTGCCGCACCCGCTTCGGCGGTGTGGAAGCCTTCGCCCCGCCCTTCACCGGAAACACCGAGGCGCCCGACGACGTCGACTACTTCGTCGGTTTCGCGACATCGCTCGGCGACCCCGCCTACGAGGAGCAGATCGCCGACCGCGACGGGGCAAGGGGGCACTTCACGACCGCGGTCCTCGAAGGGCTGCGCGGCGCGAGCGCCACCCCGGCGGGCACGGTCACCTCCGACGGCCTCGCCAACTACGTCACGACATCGGTGCGGGCAAGGACCGGGGACGCGCTGGTGCCGCAGCAGGCCAGGTTCATCACGGGCGCGAGTGCCCCGATGGTCTTCACGCGAGGTGTGGAGGACCCGTCGGCCCCGGTGACGCTGCGCTTCCCCGAAGGCTTCCGCGGCTGGGTGCAGCTGCGGGGCGGCGCCCCCGGCGAACCACCGATCAGGCTGCACGTCGACGCGGCGGAAAGCGTCGAGAAGCTCAAGCCCGGGATGTACCGCGCCATGCCGGAGAGCGTGAACGCGGTGGACTTCCGGGACGGCGGATTCTTCGAGGTAATGACAGGCGGTGGCAATGGTGTCCAGCTCTGAGGACCGGCGGCACGCACGAGAAGAGGCCGCGGCCGGGGTGCCGTTCGTCGTCATCCCGGACACCCCGTCGGTCCTGGTCACCGTCACGGACTCCGCGTTCCGCGAGGTGGCGCACGCGATGGGGACCATCGACACGACGCTGCCGCCCGGCATCTACCGCATCGAGCAGCGCTTCGGCGGCGAGGTCGAGAGCCGGTTCGTCGAGGTCGGCACCGAGCCGTTCACCGAACGGCTCGCGCTGCCCCGCATGCCCACGCCCACTCCGGTCGAGGGCACCCCGACGACCCGCGAGGACCATCGCGCGGCGGCGCAGCGCTGGAGCACGCACGTGACCCACGGCGCGGGCACGCCCACCCTGATGGTGCTGATCCGCAATCTGCGCCGGGGCTGGCAGCTCGACCCGTACGCCCTGGAGGTGGCCGGCGACGACGGCACACCCGTGGACGGCGGAGCCGGCGGCTGGGAGCCGTCAGGAGGCGAGGAATGGTCGGCCTGGAGCGGTGAACTGCCGCCGGGCGGCTACCGGTTGCGGATGCGCAGGGCGCCCGCCGACGGGCTGCCGCTCGCCCAGGCGCTGCACGTGCTCGAAGGGTGGACCACCCTGGTGTTCGTGAGCAACGGGCCGCAGGGCCCGCAGCCCCAGTTCGCCTCGATCCAGATGGTGCGCCAGGGCGCGGGATGGGAGTCCAAGGACCGCACGCTCGGCCTCGCCCTGGAAGCCGCGCTCTCCGGACTGCGGCAGGGCATCGACCTGGTGTCGACCCGGCAGCTCGTCGAACTGCTCGACGCCAAGACCCTCAACCCGTTCATGGGGATCATCGGCGCGCACGCCCTGCTGCTGCACCCGGTGCCCGATCTGGAGCGGATCGGCACCCTGGTGGGCAACCTCGTGCACGAGGCCCCGCACCATCCGGACATCGCCGCGCTCTCCACACGGATCGGCGAACCGGTGGCGCCCGTCGTGTCGCCGCCCATGCTCGCCGCGTCCTGCCGCCTCCTGGTCAAGGCGGACTCGGTCGACCCGGGGGTCCTCCAGGACGGTTCGGTGGCGGAGAACGTGGCGGAACACCTCGTCGGGCGCGGTGTGTGGACGACATGGGTGGAGCAGGAGCGGGTGCCGATCGGCGCGGGGGCTCGGGATGCCTTCCACATCCCCGCGCAGCGGTCCAGGGAGACCGATCCGGTCGACCGGGTCCAGCGCTACGTCATGGACATCGCGAGCCTGGAGGACAAGACCGTCGACGACGTGCTGAGCAGCCTGGAGCCGAAGGACCTCTGCCGCAGGACCGGGCTGCCCCACAAGGCGGTCGACAAGGCGATCGAGCAACTCAGGCACCCGGAGGGGGAGTGAGCCGCGGACGCCGTCCGGTGTCG